>JBIQMJ010000008.1:0-29920 GCA_044463445.1 Segetibacter koreensis | reverse complement strand
GTGGCTGGTTCTATGATTGGCTCAGGAATTTTTATAGTAAGCACTGACATTGTGAGAAATGTGGGCAGTGCGGGATGGCTTACTGTAGTCTGGATTCTCAGTGGGTTAATGACAGTGGTGGCTGCTGTAAGTTATGGAGAAATGAGTGGAATGTTTCCCAAAGCCGGCGGTCAATATGTTTATTTAAAAGAAGCTTTTAATCCTTTATTTGGATTTTTATATGGCTGGAGTTCTTTTACCGTGATTCAGACTGCAACCATTGCTGCTGTGGGCGTTGCATTCAGCCGGTTCACTGCCTATATTATTCCAGCGGTTGGTGAAAATGTTTTTCTTTTTTCAGTTGGAAATTTCCATATTTCTGCAGCCCAGGTTTTAGCGATTGCGATGATAGTTTTTCTTACTTACACCAACACCAGGGGAATAAATGGTGGAAAAATAATACAGACGACTTTCACCTCGGTAAAGCTTTTATCTCTTTTTGGGCTTATCATTTTGGGCTTTGTCCTGGTAAAACACAGTTTTTGGAATGAAAACTGGCAAACAGGATTTCATGCGGTTCAATTAGAAAAATCTGCCGGCACTTTTGTAAAAAACGGAGATTGGTTTCCTATTAGCGGCACAATTTTAATCGGGGCAATTGCCGCTTCGATGGTTGGCTCTCTTTTTAGCAGCGACGCGTGGAACAATGTAACTTTTATTGCGGCAGAAATTAAAAATCCAAAGCGAAATATTGGGCTCAGTCTTTTCCTTGGCACCTTTATTGTCTGCGTCATTTATGTTGTTACCAACCTGATGTACCTGTACGTATTGCCTTTGAATGAAATCGCTTTTCCGGGAGGAGATCGTGTAGCTGTTGCGGCATCCAATGCGATTTTTGGAAATGCGGGTGCAGTTATCATTGCCGCTATGATTATGGTATCTACTTTTGGATGCAATAATGGTCTCATTTTGGCGGGCGCACGGGTTTACTATACAATGGCCAATGATGGATTGTTTTTTAAAAAAGCAGGATTGCTTAATAAGAAAGCAGTTCCTGCGCGTGCTCTTTGGGCCCAGGCAATCGTGGCCTCTGTTCTTTGTTTAAGTGGTGGATATAATGATCTTTTGGATATGATTGCGTTTGTGGTCGTTATCTTTTATGTGCTCACTATAATTGGCATCTTCGTTCTTCGTAAGACCCGTCCGGAAATTGAAAGACCTTATAAAGCTTATGGGTATCCTTTTCTTCCGGCGTTGTATATATTTTTAGGATGTATTTTTTGCATTTTTCTGATCATTTTCAAACCACTTTATACCTTGTGGGGATTAGGCATTGTTTTAGCAGGAATTCCCGTTTATTTTATTACTATTCATAACCGGAAAAAATAAATCAGAATTACATGGAGGTTGATTTTGAACAATTGTTTGCAGGGTTTTCAAAAATGAAAGTTGCCGTGATAGGTGATTTGATGCTGGATACCTATTGGTGGGGAAACGTTGAAAGGATTTCCCCTGAAGCCCCGGTTCCGGTAGTGGCAGTAAGCAAAAGAGAAAAAAGAATTGGCGGGGCAGGAAATGTTGCGCTAAATGTGCAGTCGTTAGGAGCTTCAGTAGCCGTGCTTTCCATCTTAGGCGACGATGAAGATGGATACTGGTTAAAACAACTTTTGCAGGAAAATAATATAGACACACGGTTTATACTGGAAAGTAAAAAAAGAATTACTACTAATAAAATCCGCATCATCAGCCGCAATCAACACATGATGCGTCTTGATGCGGAAACTACAGAAGATATCGATGAGAATGATGAAGAAAAATTGAACAACCTGATAGAAAAATATGTCGTCACAGAAAAACCGGATGTGATAATTTTTGAAGATTATAATAAAGGTATCCTGACCAAAAATATTATTGCTAATACCATTTCAATTTGTAATGATAATAATGTTATTTCCGCAGTGGATCCCAAAAGAAAAAATTTCTTTTGTTATCAAAAAGCAACCTTGTTCAAACCCAATCTTGCTGAAGTGTATGCGGCGTTGAACTTGCTTCCCGAAATTATATCCGAAGATTCATTGTCCAATATTCACTTGCAGTTGAAGGAAAAATTAGATCATTCCATTTCCCTGGTTACGCTTTCTGAAAAAGGAATTTTTTATCAACAGGATAATCTCAAAAGCCTGGTTCCCTCTCATAGAAGGAATATTACAGACGTAAGTGGCGCCGGGGATACAGTTATTGCGGTGGCCGCATTGGTGTATGCTGCTACCCAAAATATTGAACTCACTGCAAAAATGGCCAATATTGCAGGTGGTATGGTTTGTGAAGAAGTGGGAACAGTCGCTATTCAAAAGGAAAGGCTTCTCCAGGAATGTAAAAAATTGATAAGGAATTAAAAATATCCTTTCTCCTGTCGCCTGGCAGTTTTTGTAATTTTATAATTTTGTCCAATATTCGAATTATTTATTGAAGATGTATGAAAAAAAGAGCGTTAATCGTTGCTGCAGGAACTGGCTCCAGAATGAACACGGACATTCCAAAACAATTTTTGCTTTTAAAAAATAAACCCATTTTGTATTATAGCATCAGGGCATTTTTAGATGCTTTTGATGATATGGAGATTGTTTTGGTTCTGCCCGAGGCTTATATTGCAAACGGGCAGGAAATAATTGACGGCTTTTTTAATCCATCCCAATTTAAAATTACCAGCGGAGGACGAACCCGCTTCCATTCTGTTCAAAACGGGCTTTCTTTAATTGAGGAAGAATCAATCATTTTTGTGCATGATGGCGTAAGATGCTTTGTAACGAAGGAACTGATTCACCGATGTTATAATTCAGCAGTTGAATTTGGTACGGCAGTTCCTGTTATTGATACTGCTGATAGTATCAGAATGGTCACTAAAAAAGGGAATCGGATCGTGGACAGAACGAAAATAAAACTGGTACAAACTCCGCAAACTTTTCATAGTAAAATTTTATTGCCGGCATTTGCTATTGATTACAAAGAAAAATTTACTGATGAGGCATCGGTAGTGGAGGCCTTTGGAATAAAAATTAATTTAGTGGAAGGAGAAAATAGCAATATTAAAATTACGAAGCCCCAGGATCTTGAACTGGCAAAGGCCTTAATGTTTGAATAATTTTGCGATTGCTGGTAATTTGTTCATTTTTATACCAGGATATTTTTCCAGGGAAGCGCCAAAACTTTTGTAAAAAAAAGCGAGGCTGGCAATATTGCTCCCTTCAAAATCAAGCGTCAGATCTTTTGCTGCGTGCTCTTTAATAAAGGCATCTATTAATAAATGAGAAGCGCCGGAAGTCTTTCCTTCAGGATGGTTTCCTACTAAAATATAATAAGCTCTTTTGTTTGAAAAAAAATAAACACAGGATGCTACCAATTTATTTTGAGAAGAAAATACTCCATAGGTAACTGCTTGTTTTTTCTCTTTCAGAAGGTTATATAACTGAATGAAATCCGAATAATGTCTTTTTTCAATTGTTGAGAAACTTTTTGCTTGTTCCTTTGAAAGTTCAATAATATTTTCAATATCGATATCCTTCTTTATTTTGTTGCCATATTGGATGGCTCTCTTGATATTTCTCTGGTGACTGGCTGCATACCTGCTTTTTAAAACTTCATAATTTTCAGAAAGGGGAAGGATGTAATTGCTTCTTTCATACATCGGAAATGCGGGAATAGAGAACAGGTTGGCCCGGTTCAAATAAAAATCCCAATATTTAAATTTGGCAGGAATATTTTCTAAAAATAATTTTACTATTTCCGTAGAAATATTATTTCCGAAAATACCCAGCGATGCGGTAAAAAAAGGCTGATACAAATAATAAATTGTATATTTTTTTTTCCAGGGCAAAGGCATCACTGTTTCATAATCACCGGCAACCAAGGCATCCCAATTTTCGCTCATGGCATCCAGGTAAAAAGAATAGGAATAGATCAGTCCGTTTACCGCATTTTCAATTCTTTTATCCCACTTTTTTTTATCAATGTTGTGATGTGGTAAGTAAGCGATTTTCAAAGGAAAAAAATTAAATTTCAAAAAAAATCAGGTTAAAGATCCGGAAATTTTAAAAATTGATTCAACCGGAAATTCTGGATATCTATGCTGAAAGAAATGGTTTTCAAAAAAAGGTTTTTGGGAAGAGTTGATTTATAATAATCGCTGTAAATTTTACTATAAAGAACAGGGATGTAAATGTTTACCAAATTCTTCAGCAGTGAAATTTGCAAGCCCGCATCGTAAAGAAATCTCCCGGTTGTTGAATTTTTTTGCCAGGCTTCTGCATAAGTACCGACATCTAAAAAGAACTTTATAGGATGGTCTTTTGTCAGGCTGACAAACGGATTTATTTCTTGTGGTAAATCAGAAGTTAAATTGATTGCTGTTAACCAATTATCTGTTTTCCCGATTTTGCTGGAAAGCAGGTCAGATCTTACTTTGAATCCACCATCGCGTATCATTATTTGCTGAGAGGCGGTTCCTTCGAATTCATTTCTTCCTGCAAAATAATTACTGTAAGTATAATCTTCATAACCATTTGCGCCGGTCATATTTAGGTGATACCGATCTGTTTCAAACTGTTTATTGATTGTTCTGGAACCTAAATACATAAATTTTCCCGCAAATAATCTTGCGTTGATTCCACCGCCATTGGGATAATTAAAAAAATATTTTCCTTCAAATGAAAATCGAACGAAATTATTTGTTTGCTGTAATTGAACTTTGGAAAAATATGGATAAAGTGCACGATTATTTTCCAAAACAAAATTTAATTGATTCAGATAACGGCTGGTTTTGGGATAAGTTATAATATCCAGTTGCTGGACCGTATCCCGAAAAAATGATAATTCGGTTTCATTAATAAAATAAGTTTTCCATTGCAGCCATTTTATTACTGAACTGGTTGCGTTTTTATTTCTGAAAATAAGTTTTACGGACGGAACAGTTTTAGAAAATCCTAAATAATTTTTTCCCCCGGTTGAATCTGTAAATTCATCCATTGAAAATTTTTCAGCACTTAAAGAAACCTCTGCTTTTCGTATCAATCCGTAGCTCATTATATTATATCCCGCTCTGGCAATTCCGTTCAAAGTTTTACTTCCGGTTGCATACAGTGGAGCAACAAAAAAATGAAATTTTGGTTCAGGCAAAGTATAATTATGAATTAAACCGCCAATCATTATTTTATCATAAAAATTATATCCTAAAGCAGGTGAAATAAAAAGATAATTGTATTTGCCGGTTTTGTTTAAATTAAAGAGAAAATCAGTTTTAAATTCTTTCTTTTCCGGAGATTTTAGGCTTCCTTTTTTTGATAGTAAAGAAAAAATCCCATCCACATTTTTGCCGCTAACATTCGCTACCACATTTTTAAAATCTTCAGGATAAGGGTGTTTAAATTTCCACCGGTTATAATATTCATGGAGACAACTGTCAAAAACTTTTTTACCAACAAAATCTTCCAGTTTCTTCATCCACAAACCGGTTTTGTAATAAGCAATTTCACTATAATTTATTTCTGAAAAGTTTTGTGAAGCGGTTTCAATAGGTTGATCTTTTCTTTCAGCAATCTGATTTCTGTAAATTAAATTATCATCATCATCCGGAAATCTTTTCTCTAAAAATCCTTCTTTTTCTATTTGTTTTTTTGGATATTTTAATTCCTGGTAACGGTTATCAAAATAAGTATTCATCCCTTCGTCCATCCACGGATATTTTCTTTCATTAGTGGCGAGAATACCGTAAACCCAGTTGTGGCCTACTTCATGTTCGATGGTCATGTCCAGGGATTGTTCATCCTCCATCGGTGAAATACTGGTGATGGTAGGATATTCCATTCCCCCGCTAAATGCCATGTTGGCTTCCACAACAGTCACCGTTTGGTAGGGATACCTGCCAAGCCATTTGCTTCTTGTGCGAACAGCTTCTTTTATAAATTCAATGCTGTTTTTCCAAACAGGGCGATCTGATGGAAGGAAAAAGGACCATGCATCAATAATTTTTCCGGATGATAATTTTAAAGTGTCGTACAGCACTTGAAAATTTTTATCAGCAAACCAGGCAAAATCATGAACGCTATCCTGAATATAAGTGAGCGTTTTTGTTTTTTTAGAAATCTGTGAAACTTTGCCTAAAAGTTCAGTCTCGCTTTTTTTCTTTTGGGTAGTTTTTGGCTGGTATCTTTTTTTTATTTTTTTATTTTCCTCAGAAAATGATTCTGTATTTTTTTCTGAATAATGCGTTTTGATTTCAGCGTTTTGTTTTTTAAGCCATTGAAGTTCATCGGTATTTTGTAATTGCCCGGTTGCAGCTACTTTATAATTTTCAGGAACAGTAATTTGAACATTAAAATTCCCGAATTCACTATAAAATTCTCCCTGATCCAGGTAAGGCATTGGATGCCATCCCTTGTTATCATAAACGGCCGGCTTTGGATACCATTGCGTTATCTGGTAGGCGTGACCAACATATCCGCCACGTGAAAAATTATAAGGGATCTTTTCATGAAACGGGGTGGTGATTTTTATAGTTTGTCCGGGTAAGATTGGTGAGGGCAAGATAAGTTTGACAACATCAATATATAATGAATCATCTTCAATAACCGCAGTGACGTCATTTACCTTAAAATCCAGCCTGTTGATATATCCCCGTTTTAATTCATCGCTGAAATAAAAATCAGTTCTTCCTGATTGCAGCAATTGTTCGCTAAATGCGGTCCGGTCATTTTTATAAGCGTTCGGCCAAAGATGAAACCAGATATAAGTAAGCGTATCAGAAGAATTGTTGGTGTAATCGATCTTCTCAAATCCATCCAGGGTATTTTCAATATCATTTAAGCTAACAGTAATCTGATAATCTACCTTTTGTTGAAAGTAATCGGGTTGGGCAAAGCAATTGGAAAAGAAGAAATAAAATGAAGCCAACAGAAAGATATTTTTCAAGAGCAATTATTTCATCAAATATAAAAAATAAAAAATTGGAATTAATCTATAGCCCAATGAAAGCCGTTTTTGGATAAAAGTACATTGTATAAAAAATTAATACTTATAGTTTTAATGATCAAAAAAAATAGAAAAGAAAAAAAATACATAAAATAATGTTTTTTGAAATAAAAGTCTATCTTTATACTCTGTTAATGGGTTTAGTTTGTTTTTCTTTTGGCTGATGTTTCTCCTCAAAGGTTTCTTCAGTTCATTGTAGCTACTGAATCATTAATACTTATTTAAATTTATTAAACAAAAGTTTTTACAATGAACATTTACGTAGGTAATCTTAGTTGGTCAATGACTGACGACGATTTAAGCAACTTATTCAGTCAATATGGTACTGTATCAAGTGCAAAAATTCTTAAGGAAAAAAATACCGGCCGCAGCAAAGGCTTTGGCTTTGTTGAAATGGAAGACGAAGAAGCAGCTAAAACTGCTATCGCTACCTTAAACGAAAGCGAAGTGCAGGGTCGTAAATTAATCGTAAACGAATCACAACCTCGTCCTGAAGGTAGCGGCTACAAGAAAAGTGGCGGCGGTTACGGCGGTGGGAGAAGCGGCGGCGGCTACGGCGGCGGCAGAAGCGGCGGTGGCTATGGCGGCGGCAGAAGCGGCGGTGGATACGGTGGTGGCAGAAACAGCGGCGGCTACAACAAAGATTATTAATTTCTTTTGATACAAGTTTTTTAAAATCCCTTTCTTTCCGGAAGGGATTTTTTATAGTAAATCAATAAATTACAACGATTTTAATTTTGCTTTAATAAAAAAGGATAGCCCGGTTAAGCCATCCTTTATAGTAAAATAAGTAGTTATTTTTTCATCACTTCAGCTATAGTTTTTCCAATGTCTGCCGGGCTTGCCACCACATGAACACCGCATTCAGCAAGGATTTTCATTTTTGCAGCGGCAGTGTCTTCGGCTCCTCCAACAATTGCACCGGCATGGCCCATTCTTCTTCCGGCAGGCGCAGTTTGGCCGGCGATAAAACCTACAACCGGTTTGTGGTTATTTTCTTTGATCCAACGGGCAGCTTCTGCTTCCATTCCACCACCAATTTCACCAATCATTACGATACCATCCGTTTCCGGATCATTCATAAAAAGTTCAACTGCTTCTTTTGTAGTCGTACCAATGATTGGATCGCCGCCAATTCCAATTGCTGTAGAAATTCCTAATCCCGCTTTCGCAACCTGGTCAGCCGCTTCATAAGTAAGTGTTCCGGATTTGGATACAATTCCGATTTTTCCTTTTTTGAAAATAAAACCCGGCATAATTCCGACTTTGCATTCGTCAGCAGTAATAATTCCGGGACAATTTGGCCCGATCAACCTGGATTGCGTATCTAATAAATAATTTTTTACTTTCACCATATCTTGAACAGGAATTCCTTCGGTGATGCAAACGATCAGCGGGATTCCGGCATCAGCCGCTTCTGTGATCGCATCAGCCGCAAAAGCAGGTGGCACAAAAATGATACTTACATTGGCTCCTGTTGCTTTCACCGCTTCTTCCACTGTGTTAAAAACCGGCCTGTCAAGATGTGTCGTTCCACCTTTATTTGGCGTAATTCCTCCCATTACTTTGGTTCCGTATTCAATCATTTGTATCGCGTGAAAAGTACCCTCTGTTCCGGTAAATCCCTGCACTAAAATCTTAGAATTTTTATCAACTAATACTGACATGAAATTTTTTTAAAAGTTGTGCAAATATATGAACTATGTTTGAGGTTTAAGATTTGCAAGTGTATCAGCAATATGTTCTTATATAGCGCTGTTTGAGTTTTTATCTTGATTATAATCTTCTGCAATAGATTCAATTGCTTAAAAATCCTGTATTGGAGTATGGCTTCGCCATACGCTCAAAGCTTCTTTGGTTTTTATCAGGCCGAAGTCTTACTGGTGCTTTTTTGCCATAAATACTTTACAGCTTTTGATGCAGTAAGAATGCGCTATTTTTCAAAGGACTTTTGCATAGCAGTTTAAATTTTCGTGTGTTATTTTCACCTCGTTTTCGGACTGGTTTTCATAAAAGCGTGAAAGTTAACTTTAATGCTTGTTGATATAAGCTTTCAAAAATCCTTTGTTTTGGCTAAAAATATAAATATTATCTCCCTTATTATTTTTGAGACTTACTATTGATCTTCCATCCCCAGGAAGGTAAATGCCACTTTGCTTAATAGATAAAGGTTTAAAATTACCTTTACCATCTCCTTCTAAAACTAATCCATCGAAAGCATCCAGCCTTCCATTAGTCACTTCAGCCCCATAATCATTGCCGGATAAAATAATATCTGTTTTCCTATCATTATTAAAATCATCCGCAATTATTCCGAAAACAGGAGCTAACTGAGCTGCAGGGGGTAATGGTTTTATTTCAAATTTACCATCACCGAGATTATGAATATAGCTGGAAGCAAAATAATTTGCACGGGATTTTATGGCGTTCATAATTTGGTTTTTATCAAAAAACTCGTTAATAGTAGCTTCAGCAAAACTTTTATAAGTAGGAAATTTCTTACTGAATATTGGTAACCGGGCTACTATGTCATACCAGCTTTCGACCGGGTATTCCTTATATACTCCATTTTTATCTTTTAAGAATTTTGTCGTAATGCTTTCAAATGTTCCGTTATTATCAAAGTCATTATAATAGTTATGAATCGGGAATTTTTTATTCCCACTAAAAAAGGAATTTTCTCCAAGGTTTCCTGCTAAAAAATCTATTTTGCCATCCTTATCTATATCTATTGCCTTAAGGCTGTTCCACCATCCGAAATTATCTCCAATACCAGACTTGTTAGTTTCATTAACAAAAGTCCCATGCATATTTTTTAAAAACGTTATGGGCATCCATTCACCGGCAATTACCAAATCAGGCCAACCGTCATTGTCATAATCTACACAACTCGCATCTGATATAAGTCCAATATCCTTTACAGAAGGAGCAACCTTTGACGTCACGTCAGTAAACTTAACAACGCCATTTTTAGTATCATTCCTCAATAGAATACCAGACACCGGTTTCGGATAATTCCAGGGGACTATTCTTTCGCCAATAAACAAATCAAGATCTCCATCTTTATCAAAATCAATGGCACGCACACAGGATTTACTATTATAATTTTTAGGTAATGCTGAACCAGCCAAAGAAAAATTTCCCTTTCCATCATTGATGTAAAGCCTGTCCTGGTAAGAAGCTGAGCCAGGTACTTGCTCGTTACCTCCGCTGGTTATATATAAATCAAGATCATGATCACCGTCAGCATCAAATAGAAGTATGCCCGCATCGTCCACAAGTTTTAAGGAGGCTTCAACACTATCAAGCAGATTTCTTTTTTCAAATTTCCCGTTTCGTTTTTGGAGGAAAATTACAGCACTGTTGCCTGAGGAGCCCCCAACTATAAAGTCTTCAAGTCCATCGTTGTTGATATCACCCACCGCCATTGCCGGGCCATATTGTGATAATTTGTGGGGAAGCAAAATTTGGCGGCTAAAATCGTTAAAATCTTTTTGCGGATCATGGTAATTTAGTTGAAGTGAATCAGTTATTTCTTTAAACCATGCAGCCGTGTCTAATGGAAATTTTTTCCAGGAATAGTGTTCTTTTGCTTCAGATTGTTTAATATTTATTTGTTGATCCGCTTTGATATTAATGAACTTTTGCATTTTATTATCAGGCCATATCACTATTAAAGAATCAATCTTAGTTGTATTTCCTAATCCAAAGTAAGTGATGTTTGGGACTGAAGACAGATATCCTCTTACCGGGTTGGTTTCGTAAACCTGTTGTTTATCGTTGTAATAAATTTTTACCCAGGAACCGAAGGCATCTTTATTGGGAGAATCACCCTGTAATGCAACCTTTAAATAATGGTGAGGGATATCTTTTTTCTCATTCAGTTTATTTTCATATATCCCTGCCACATCGTCCATGTTATTTATTACCATATCAAGATCTCCATCATTATCAAGATCAACTGCTACTGCTCCATTTGAAAATGAAGGTTGATCAAGGCCCCAATCTTTTGTAACATTTGTAAACGTAATACCTCCATTATTCCGAAAAGCATAATTAGCAATTTTCACAACCGGACAATGTGATAATAATTTCTCTTTTGATTCCGTTCCGTAAGATGAATTTAAATACACGGTGAAATCATGATCTCTAATATCCTTAGGGAAGCCATTTGTTACAATAATATCTCTGAACCCATCATTATCAAAGTCCGCTACTAATGGTGCCCAACTCCAATCTGTTTCACCAATACCCGCATAGAACCCAACATCAGAAAAAACGGGATGTTCCAGCGAATCTTTTTTCCCTAAACTATTGCCCATGTTCAGTTGCAACATATTTCGTATATATTGATATTGATAATTATAGTGTTCATTTAATAAATTAGTTTCATAACTGCCGGCAGTCATGGTTGTTTTTTTTCTGTAATTATCTTCTGAATTCATATCCAGTTCTACCACATCGCTCAATCCATCATTGTTTATATCAACTACATCACACCCCATGGAATTAGTGGCGGTATGTTTAAAATAATCTTTGCATTCGTTGGTAAATGTGCCATTCCCATTGTTAATGTATAATATATTTTGTGACAAATAATCATTGGTCACAAATATATCTTTCCATCCATCAAGGTTTATATCACAAACTGTTATACCATGTGCGTATCCTTCTTGTAGAATACCAGCCTCTCTTGAAACATTAGTAAAATAAGGATGTCCTTTTGCAGAATCCCAATCATTTCTATACAACCGGTCTGTATTCGGGTGCTGCCCATTTGTAAAAACATTTCTGAATACATTGGGAATATCGCCCTTAGAAAAAGCATTTACTGCCAGGTAAACATCAAGATCCCCATCATTGTCATAATCAAAAAAAGCAGCTTGAGTTGTATATGAATTATCATTTAACCCGTATTCTTTAGCCACGTCCTTAAAAACAGGTATTCCATTTTTACCCAATCCCTCGTTTATGTATAAAATATTTTCCCTTTTAGTCTGATCGGTTGAAAAAGTTTCAGAAATATAAATATCGGGCCAGCCATCGTTATTAATGTCTACTACGGAAATTGCTTTTGCCCATTTTCCTTCACCGCCAACTCCTGCAGTATTAGTAATATCTGTGAATCGCATCCCCCCTTTGTTTAAATACAACCTGTTAGAGACCATATTCCCCGCAAAATAAATGTCGGGCAAGCCATCTCTGTTAAAATCACCAATACCCACTCCACCTCCATTGTAAATATCTTGCCTGTCAATAATATTCATTGAATCGTTCTCAGTAATTTTGTTATTGAAATTAATTCCTGTTTGAGAAGAACTGAGTTGTTGAAACATTCCTGATTTATGTTTTCCACAAGAGATAAAAGTAATTATGGTGATTATCCATGAAAGCCATAGTAGTAATCTCTTACCATTCATATATGTTGTTTTATTAATAAATACATTTCATTTCCGCAAGTTTCAAACATTTCACCGATTGGTTCATTTTTCAAAATATAGCGGCAATTCTTTGTATTTGCAACAGTCTATTAATCTGCTGTTGTTTTTTATCATTTGCGTATCGCTATAATAAGAGTTATGATTACCATTTAATTCAAAATAATTAAGAAGTAGGTACAGTTGCCTGTTTCCTTCCAGATAATTCCGGTATTTTTCTAAAGTGAAGATATTAAAATATCTTCAACAGCTTTTTATTTTGCTACTTCAACAAACTGCCGACAAATTCCAATCCGGCAAGATTTGCGAATTCATTAACTTGCGGCTATGCAGCAATATCTTGAACTTTTACAAAAAATAATTGAAACCGGGGTTGATAAAAATGACCGCACGGGCACGGGTACACGCAGTTTATTTGGCTACCAGATGAGGTTTGATTTGCAAAAAGGATTTCCTCTTGTTACGACAAAAAAACTTCATTTAAAAAGTATAATTTATGAACTTTTATGGTTTTTAAAGGGCGATACAAATGTGAAATATCTTCAGCAGAATGGTGTCAGGATTTGGGATGAATGGGCTGATGAAAATGGAAATCTTGGTCCCGTTTATGGAAAGCAATGGCGCAGTTGGGAAGGTACAAATGGCAAAACCGTTGACCAGGTTTCTGATTTAATAAAAGAATTAAAATCAAATCCTGATAGCCGGAGATTGATCATCAGCGCCTGGAATGTGGCTGATCTTCCGGAAATGAAACTGATGCCTTGCCATTGTTTGTTTCAATTTTACGCCTCACCCCCGGCCCCTCTCCCGGTGGGAGAGGGGAGAAGAAAACTTTCCTGCCAGTTGTATCAGCGTAGTGCCGATGTTTTTTTGGGAGTGCCTTTTAATATTGCCTCTTATGCTTTGCTGACTATGATGATCGCGCAGGTTTGTGATATGGAATTGGGAGAATTTGTTCATTCCTTCGGCGATGTTCATTTATATAAAAATCATTTTGAACAGGCGCAATTACAACTCACCCGAAAACCATTTCCGCTTCCACAAATGAAGATCAATCCGGAGGTGAAAAATATTTTTGATTTTAAATATGAAGATTTTGAATTGCTGAATTATCAATCGTTTGCGGCAATTAAAGCGCCGGTTGCGGTTTGATATAATTTATTAGAACAAGAATATTATTTATTTGTTTGTTTACAGGAATAAATTATGAGAATAAAAAGTGCCGTAAAAATTAAAATGAATTTATATGCTCTCACACATCGTCGCGGCTTCAGAAAATAATATTATTGGTACTGATAATGGCCTGCCGTGGAAATTATCCGGCGATTTCAGATATTTCAAAAATAAAACATGGGGAATGCCGGTGATCATGGGAAGAAATACTTTCGAATCAATGGAAAAAGATTTGCCGGGAAGGATAAATATCGTGGTTACAAAAAAAACCGACTGGCATCCGGAAAATGTTTTTATTGTTCATAATATTTCAGATGCAATTGATAAAGCAAAAGAAAGTGATGTGAAAGAAATCTTCATTATCGGCGGTGGAAAAATTTTTAAAGAAACCATCAACATTGTTGACAGAATTTACCTGACCCGTGTTCATGCACAAGTGGAAGGAGATACTTCTTATCCTGAAATTGATACATCTGTTTGGAAACTCGTTAGTGCAGAAGATCATCCGGCAGATGAAAAAAATAATTTCTCCTATACATTTGAGGTTTGGGAAAGAAGGAATAAAGATTAATTTCAGCCGATGTACTCTTCTCTTCAACTTTCAAAAAAATATTTTTATTATTTAGTAACTGCGCACAACGGAAAGGGCCACGGCGTTCATTCTCCTTTTGTTTTTGATTTTATTATTCATGTTTTGAATGATAAAAAAAAATACGATTGTTATTCAAAAATTGAATCGATAAGAAAACAGCTTCTTAAAAATAATAACACAATTGAAGTAGAAGATTTTGGCGCGGGTTCAGCCCTACTTCCTTTTAAAAACCGGGTCGTAAGAGATATTGCCTCTTCATCTCTTAAAAAGAAGAAATATGCGCAATTGCTTTTCAGGATTGCAAAATATTATGACGCGAAAACAATCATTGAATTAGGAACCTCTTTTGGAATCAGCACTTCTTATCTTGCTTCAGCAACTCCTGATTCAAAAGTTTTTACATTTGAAGGATCCAAAAATATTGCGAAAATTGCCGGTAAGAATTTTGAAAATCTTCATTTAAAAAACATTGATTTAACCGAAGGAAGCTTTGAAAAAAATCTTTTGTCTGCCAGTGAAAAATTTACAAACGTTGATCTTCTGTTTGTGGACGGCAATCACCGGAAAGATCCTACGTTGGAATATTTTAATTTTTTTCTCAGTAAAGCAACAAATAATTCGATTTTTATTTTTGATGATATTCACTGGAGCAAAGAGATGGAAGAAGCATGGGATATAATAAAAACCCATCCTTCGGTGACATTGAGTATGGATCTTTTTTTTATCGGCCTTGTTTTTTTTAGTAAAGATTTTAAAGTGAAACAAGATTTTCCGATCAGGTTTTAATTTTTAATATACCTTAGGAGCATATTTCTACATTATGAGGATTGGTGTTATCAAAGAACCGCTACCTGAATCAAGAGTCTCGCTTTTACCCGAACATATTGGGATATTAAAAAAATTGAACGTGACTGTACTGGTTGAAGAAAATGCAGGTGAAAAAGCATTTGCTTCAAACGAAAAATACAAAGAAGCAGGCGCCGAAATTGATTCAAGAACTCATGTGATTGAAAAATCTGAAATTATTTTAACCATTCATCTTCCGCCACTGACAGAGGTGGGCTTATTAAAAAGCAAAGTGGTCTTAGGTATTTTTCAACCTCTATATAATCCAGATAGGGTAAAGGAATTAAAAGAAAATGGAGTAACTGTTTTCAGTATTGATATGATTCCAAGATCTACCCGTGCGCAAAGCATGGATGTGCTGAGCAGTCAGGCAAACATTGCCGGATACAAAGCCGTGTTGCTTGCAGCCAATTTATTTCCCAGATATTTTCCCATGTTTATGACTGCTGCAGGAAGTATTCCTCCTGCAAAAGTTTTAATTCTCGGTGCAGGCGTAGCAGGATTGCAGGCAATTGCGACTGCAAGAAGATTGGGCGCAGTAGTAGAAGTTTTCGATACGCGCCCTGCAGTAAAAGAAGAAGTGATGAGTCTTGGTGCCAGATTTATTGAAGTGGAAGGCGCGGCAGATGCCAGCAAGGCCGGTGGTTACGCAGTAGAACAATCTGCAGAATTTTTGCAAAAACAAAAAGAAAAGATTACAGCGAGCGTTGCCAAATCTGATATAATAATTACGACTGCACAAATCTTTGGGAAAAAAGCTCCTGTTTTGATAACAGAAGATATGATTGCAAAAATGAAAAATGGTTCAGTAATTATTGATCTTGCAGCGGCTACCGGAGGTAATACAGAACTAACGAAAGACAATGAAACCGTAATTTTTAACGGAGTAAGCATTGTTGGAAACTCAAATCTTCCTTCAACAATGGCGTTTGATGCCAGCAAGATGTATGGAAAAAATATTTGTAATTTCCTTCAATTGGTGATTGACAAAGAAGGAAAATTTAATTTGAACCTTGAAGATGAATTGGTGAAGGGAAGTTTAATTAGTTAATTAGTTGGTGTGCTAATGTGCTAATATTGGAAAATTAATTTTGAAATGGAAAACTATAATTAGTTAATCAGCAAATTAAAAATTATGCAGGAAATTCTTCATTTTTTACAGCAAAATATTGACATGTTATATATTGTCATTCTGATGATTTTTTTAGGAATTGAAATCATCGGAAGGGTGCCCAGCGTGCTTCATACGCCATTGATGAGTGGGGCAAATGCCATTCACGGCGTGGTAATTATTGGTGCGATCATCGTGATGGGCAAAGCAGAGAGCGGAAATTATGTAGCTCTGGTCCTTGGTTTTTTAGCAGTGGTTTTAGGAACTTTAAATGTAGTGGGCGGATTTGTGGTGACTGACAGAATGCTGGAAATGTTTAAGAAGAAAAAAGGTAACAAGTAATTTGAAGTGTAGGGCAATAATTAGTAATCAATAATCAATTTTCAATATTTAAAGAGATTGAAACTGTCAAACAACATTTCATTTACAATATTATCATTCTGCAATAATTAAATAATGTCATAATCATAATTTCTCAATGACTTCATCCCTACTATCTGTTTGTTATCTCATCGCATCTGTTACCTATATTATTGGACTGAAAATGCTTTCAAAGCCTTCCACGGCCAGGCGGGGTAATCTCATCGCCGCCGGTGGAATGATCCTGGCCATTGCAGCCACCATTTTTTTGTATAAGTATAACGGGACAAGATTAGGAAATTATGGTTGGATTTTTTCTGCAATTGTCATAGGAAGTATTATCGGGTTCCTGATTGCGAAAAAAGTGAAGATGACCGCAATGCCTGAACTGGTAAGTTTTTTCAACGGTATGGGGGGTGCCTGTGCTGCTTTGATTTCAATTGTTGAATTCGATTACCTGTATCGTGAACACCGGATGATGAATAGTACTTTGTTTTCGGATGTGGTTTATTCAGGACATTATTTAGCCATCATTGCCGGCACCATAATAGGAAGTGTTTCCTTTGTGGGAAGTATGATTGCCTGGGGAAAACTGAGTGGAAAAGTAAAAGATTATTCTTTCAAAGGCCAGCACCTTTTTAATATAATTATTTTAATCCTTGTTCTGTCAGCAGCCATTTTTACCTATTATTCTTCCACTGAAACTGTGAATATTCCTTTCTTTTTAACTGTAGCGCTGGCAATATTATACGGAGTATTTTTTGTTATGCCGATTGGAGGCGCTGATATGCCTGTGGTTATTTCCTTACTAAATTCTTTTACAGGCGTTGCAGCAGCAAGTGGAGGATTTTTATATGATAATAAGGCAATGTTAACGGGGGGAATACTGGTAGGGGCAGCCGGAACGGTACTCACTATTTTGATGTGCCGTGCAATGAACCGTAGCCTGCTGAATGTTTTGATAGGCTCGTTTGGTGGATCAAAAACTACTGCCAAAGGGCACGCTAATGAAGGTAATATCAAAGAGATTTCTGTAAATGATGCGGCAATGCTTATGGCTTATTCTAAAACCGTAATGATCGTTCCGGGTTATGGATTGGCGGTAGCCCAGGCACAACACAATTGTCATGAGTTGGAAAAAGCACTTGAAGAAAAAGGAGTTGACGTAAAATATGCCATTCACCCGGTTGCAGGCCGCATGCCAGGCCACATGAATGTTTTGCTGGCAGAAGCGGATGTGAGTTATGACAAATTATTAGAGATGGAAGATGCCAATGAAGAATTTAAAACCACTGATGTAGTATTTATTTTAGGCGCCAATGATGTGGTAAATCCTGCCGCTAAGAATGATCCTTCGTCCCCCATTTATGGAATGCCGATTCTGGAAGTGGAGTTGGCAAAAAATGTGATTGTAAATAAAAGAAGTATGAAACCCGGATATGCCGGAATTGAAAACCAGCTTTTTTATCAACCAAAGACTTCTATGTTATTTGGTGATGCAAAAAAAGTTTTGCAGGAATTACTGGCAGAACTTAAAACCATTTAACCTTTTTTTGAATCCGATTAATACTTCCTTCCCTTCTGAAAAATTCCTTCAAACCCTAAAATAATAATTGCATTTATTTGTTCGTTTACTCTGTGAAATTAGCAATTGGTGAGCAGAATCCGGTGATATTGGTTGGTAATTTAATTGCTACTTATTTATTTCGCCGGATTAATAAATCATTTCTTACTCAATCCTAAATTAATTGATAATGTTAGCCCTTTAAAATTTGATCTTAATAAAAACGTACGATATTTGCAATAAAATTATTGCTATTCAATATTAATAAAACTCCTATCTCCTGAAAGGAGCCTTTTTCAGGAGGAAAACTTGCAAAATCCTCTTCTCATCATGAAAGATTTCTCGTATATAACCAGTTCGCATCCCTCTTATATTGAAAATTTATATACTGATTTTAAAAATAATCCTGAAAGTGTAGATATTGATCTCAGGAAATTTTTTGAAGGTTTCGATTTCGCTGTTTCATCACAAAATGGAAACGGCAAGCCTTCGTCTGCATCTAAGGAACTTAGCCCGGTTTCTGTCACGAATCTCGACAAGGAATTTGGGGTTTATCAACTCATTATTTCCTACAGAAATAAAGGTCATCTTATTTCAAAAACCAATCCCATAAGAGAAAGGAAAGACCGCAACGCCAACCTCGCTCTTTCTTTTTTTGGATTAAATGATAGTGACCTTCAGACAGAATTTGTAGCAGGAAAATTTGCAGGGATTGGGAAAGCAACTTTACAGAAAATATTGGATCATTTAAAAAAGTGTTATACCGGTTCTGTTGGCGTTGAATTCGGTTCATTAAATGATCCTGAAAAAATTAATTGGATTATTAATGCCGTAGAAAATACCCTTCAGAAACCCGTGCCTCTGGAACAAAAAAGAAGAATCCTTCAGAAGCTGAATGAGGGAGTGATGTTTGAGAAATTTTTACAAACAAAATATATCGGCCAAAAAAGATTTTCTCTTGAAGGCGGGGAAAATACGATTTCGGCTTTGGACGCGATTATTAATACCGCCGCAGAAAACCAGGTGCAGGAAGTGGTGATAGGGATGGCGCACAGAGGACGACTGAATGTGCTGGCCAATATTTTGGGAAAAACTTACGAGCAGATTTTTACAGAATTTGAGGGCAGCGCTCCGGTAGATTCCACTATGGGAAGCGGTGATGTAAAATACCATAAAGGTTTTAGCAGCGATATTGAAACGCCGAATGGCAAATTGGTGCATTTGAAATTGAGCCCGAATCCTTCCCATCTTGAAGCAGTGGATCCTGTTGTACTTGGATTCGCAAGAAGTAAAGCTGATGTTATTTATGGGAGTGATTACGATAAAATTCTTCCTATATTAATCCATGGTGATTCCTCTTTACCCGGCCAGGGCATCAATTATGAGGTATTGCAGATGAGTGGATTAAAAGGATTTTGTACGGGCGGTACTTTGCATTTTGTAATCAACAACCAGGTTGGTTTTACAACGGATTTTGATGATGCGAGAAGTTCTGATTATTCCACTTCAATAGCCGCTACTATCAAAGCGCCTGTTTTTCATGTAAATGGCGATGACGCTGAAATGGTAGTAAAAGTGGCAGAGGTGGCCATGATGTACAGGCAGACATTTAATACTGATATTTTTATAGATATGGTTTGTTATCGCCGTCATGGCCATAATGAAGGTGACGATCCAAAATTTACACAGCCGGTATTGTATGCGCTTATTGATGATCATCCCAATCCCCGTGAAGCCTATATTAAACAACTTATGCAAAAAGGCGATGAAAAAACCGCCGGACTTGCAAAGGAAATGGAAGATAAATATTGGAAAGATTTACAGGAACGGCTTGATGAATTAAAACAACATCCACTTCCATATAGTTACCAAAAACCGGAATTGTGGTGGCAAACCCTCAGGAAGGCTACACCTGCTGATTTTGACTCTTCTCCGGTGACAGCGGTCTCAAAAGAAAAAATTGAAAAGTTATTTCATGATATCATGGCGGTGCCGGAAAATTTTACTCCTTTAAAAAAGATAAAAAAAATATTACAGGATAAAATTAAACTGTTTGAGACGGAGGGAAAATTTGATTGGGCCACCGGTGAATTACTTGCATTTGCCAGTATTGTACAGGAAGGCAAAGATGTAAGAATGAGCGGGCAAGATGTTCGCAGGGGCACCTTTAGCAATCGCCATGCGGTGATCCGCGATGAAAAAACAGATGAGTTTTATAATCGTTTAAGCCGGATATCTGAGAAGCAGGGATTGTTGAGGATATGGAATTCTCTTTTGAGTGAATATGCGGTGCTTGGATTTGAATATGGGTATGCAATGGCTAATCCTAATAACCTGGTTTTGTGGGAAGCCCAGTTTGGCGATTTTGCAAATGGCGCACAGGTGATCATAGACCAGTTTGTATCCGGGGCAGAACAGAAATGGCATCGTATGAATGGATTGGTTTTACTATTGCCTCATGGTTACGAAGGACAAGGGCCGGAGCATAGCAGCGGAAGGATGGAACGTTTTTTACAAATGTGTGCAGAGCTTAATTTAGTAGTAACCAATATTACCACTGCTGCCAATTATTTTCACGGATTGAGGCGCCAGCTTGCATGGCCATTCAGAAAACCCTTAATTAATTTTGCGCCAAAAGCCAATCTTCGTCACCCGGGAACTTACAGCAAAATTGAGGAATTTACACAGGGAGGTTTTATTGAAGTCTTTGATGACGTCTCCGTTAAAGATGAATCGGCTATTACCAAAGTATTGTTATGTTCAGGCAAAATTTATTTCGATCTGGATCATAAAAGAGAAACAGATCAGCGAAAAGATGTGGCCATTCTAAGGATGGAACAATTATATCCATTGCCATTGAAAAAACTGGAAAGCCTTTATAATAAATATTCCAAAGCCATATGGTACTGGGTGCAGGAAGAGCCTTTAAATATGGGCGCGGCTTCTTTTTTAAGGATGAACTTGACATCAATTAATTTCGGTATCATCAGCAGGCAGGCCAGCGCTTCAACTGCTTCAGGCTTCTCAAAAGTTCATGCTGAAGAACAGGCTGAAATATTGAATACGGCTTTTTCAATCTGATTGGGAAAACGGGTAGTAGTAAACCGATAAATAAATTTAATTTTTATTTTATTCCGGCGAGTTGGTAAAAAGTTTCCCGGCTTAATTCTTTAATTGCTCCCGGAGAAATGCCTTCTATCGTGATATTTTCAATGCTCAAACGAATTAATCTGAGGCAACGGTGCTTAACAGCAAGTGTCATTTTCCTGACTTGCCTGTATTTTCCTTCCGTAAGAGTGATGAGTAGCCAGGTGTGGGGATACGCTTCACGCGCATCAGTGGCCCATTGGTATAGGCTAACGGGATCAGTTACACGAAATATGGAATAGGGCTTTGCAATATAATCCTCACCATTTTTTATTTTGATCCTTACTCCTTCTTTCAAATTAAGAAAAGCAGTTTCATTCATTTGATGCTGAACCATTACCAGGTAGGTTCTTTTATGAGGTGTTGTTGCTGAAAAAATGAGACGGGTAATTTTTTTATCTGTAGTAAGCAATAGTAAGCCTTCAGAATCCTTATCAAGCCTTCCGATTGCGTGAGTGCCCTGGGGAAAAGGGAAATCAATCTGCCCAAGCAATGGAACATTATCGCTGCTTACAAATTGAGAGACCATATTAATGGGCTTGTTTAAAATAAAATAACGATCATGCATCTTTGCCGGAGTAATTGGAAGGGTATAAAAATTGAATTAACTCTTTATGGAAACATACCGGAAAATGATTGATTGTTTTTAAATTGTTTTGAATCAATTTTCCAGGCCAAATAATTTTTTTGCTTCCAGCCAGTTATTGAGCCTTTCATATTTGGTTTCATTCAAATTGTGAGAACAGGAGAACATTATCGGCCTGCCTTCAAAAACTGACAAATTAAAATCATGGTCGTCAATTAAAATATCTCCTTTAAGCACACTTTTGTCACCACAAAAAATTCTTCTTTTCCAGGGAATAAATGGAAAATGTTCATCCAGCCATGCATTTTTATGATCCAGCGAATGAGGAAATTCCATGGCGGCTGAAGCTATGTACACTTCAAACCGGTCGTTTAGTTCTCTAACGATTTCAATGCTGTTTTCTATTACAGGAAGTTCCTTAAAAAAATCCACATGAAAAGGATACTCTTTCACTTTTGTTCTATGTTCTTCAGGGATGATATTATGAATCTTGGTTCCTCTGAGATCTTCCTGGCTATACCGAATCCCAAAATCTCTTTCATACCATTCTAAAAACCTACCTGCTGCATCGGCAATTACATCGTCCATGTCTATTAAAATCCGCATAATTAAAATTATATTTTGATTGTTGATAAAACTGTAAAGATATTTTTTAAATACAATCAAATTGAGATTTGTCTTTTTCATTTACCCGGTGGTCTCCTATATTTCTTCATTGCAATTTGAGACTTAGCCACACAGGTCGCATATTGCATAATGAAAATAGAAAGGGACAGACTCGAAAATGTAGTAGAGATGGAAAGGATCGTTCAAAATAAAATAATTACCGGGAAAGGTTATTGATATTGAAAAATCCGGGATAATTATCTCCAAATAAATAATCAGCTTTTTTGTTGATTTACTGTCAAATTTTGAAATATTTGAATTTAACCGGGATAGGAGGGTTTGGGGTTTACATGGGATATTGCCCCATTTTATGTTGTTTTTCAAAAACAGAAATATCTTCTGTTTTTTCTTAGAAATTATTCTATCTTTGCAGCCCAAAAAATTTATTTAATGGCAAATCATTCAGCAACCAAAAAAAGTGTTCGTAAATCGGCAAAACGTAATGAACGTAACCGTTACCAGGGAAAAACCACTCGTAATGCGATTCGTGATTTTAAAGTAATTGATACAAAAGCTGCTGCACTGGAAATCCTGCCTCAGTTGTCCTCAAAGATTGATAAACTGGCTAAAAGAGGAATCATTCACAAAAATAAAGCTGCCAACCTAAAAAGAAAACTGACTAAAAACGTTCAGGCACTCGAAAAATAAATTAGATTTTTATAAATATAAAATTGGTGAACCCGTCATTTAACTGTGGCGGGTTTTTTTTGGGGAAATTAAAATATAAAATCCGGGAAATCATTAATCTCGGTGAATTGCCCCCCGCTTTTTTCAAACCCAAAACAATGACTCCCGTTGGTTATTATCAAATATTTCGCAGGAATTGAAATATGATAACGGAGTATTTGGTCCATTGTTTTTTCAGAAAGCATTACGTTCATTTCCTTGCATTCTATGATCATCCAGGGAAGAGTCTGGCGATCATATACCACGATGTCATACCTTTTTTTTAGCTCTCCCAGTTTTATTTCTTTTTCAACCGAGATCAGGGAAGAGGAAATTTCTTTTTCCAACCGCAAAAAGCAAATGATATTTTGACGAACCCATTCTTCCGGCGTAAGCAGCAGCCATTTTTTTCTGACCGGGTCAAAAATTTGACGGATGCCTTCGTTATCTCTTAATTTAGGTTGTTTTTTTGGAAAGTTGATTTTTATCATTTATCATCGGAATATTTCAGATGTTCCTGTTGCAGAATCTGTGCAATGTAAATGCTAAAATCGTATTTTTATCAAAAGTGAGTAAAATATAAAAAGAGTAACCAATTTATGAAGACGAAAAAGGAGATTGTAAATAACTGGTTGCCAAGATATACCGGGGAAGAATTGAAAAATTTTGGGTCCTATATCCTGCTTACCAATTTTAGTAATTATGTTAAAATGTTTGCAGACATTCATGGTGTAAAAATTGTAGGCGTCGAAAAAGCGATGGAATGCGCCACTGCGGGCGATATTACTATAATTAATTTTGGAATGGGAAGCCCGGGAGCCGCAACGATAATGGATTTATTGAGCGCCATAGAACCCAAAGCCGTTTTGTTTTTGGGAAAATGCGGTGGCCTTAAAAAAAGAAACAAGATTGGCGATCTTATTCTTCCGATTGCGGCCATCAGGGGAGAAGGAACTTCAAATGATTATTTTCCACCCGAAGTGCCCGCGCTTCCGGCGTTTGCGTTGCAAAAAGCGATTTCCACTACCATTCGCGATCATTCAGTGGATTACTGGACGGGCACTGTTTATACTACCAATCGCCGTGTCTGGGAGCATGATGAAGTTTTGAAAAGTTATCTGCGCAGGATTAGGGCTTATGCGGTAGATATGGAAACTGCTACTATTTTTATTGTTGGCTTCTATAATAAAATTCCTACCGGAGCTTTGCTCCTGGTCAGTGATTCTCCAATGATTCCTGAAGGTGTTAAAACTATTGAGAGCGATGCCAGCGTTACGGCTCAGTTTGTTGAAATGCACTTAAAAATTGGAATTGAATCTTTAAAACAATTGATCAATAACGGCCTTACGGTAAGGCATTTGAAATTTTAAACTCAAAGCCAAAGCTAAAGGTCAAAAATTAAGATGCTTTTAGCCACTGGCCTTCTAAAAATAACCAGCCACTTGCCTCTTCTTCAAATAAAAGATTTTAGTGTTGATTTTATCACAGACTCAGGAACAACGTCCGCTGTTAAAAATATTTCTTTTGAAATTAACAGGGGTGAAACAATTGCTATTGTTGGGGAATCAGGGTCAGGAAAAACAGTAACTTCTTTATCAATATTACAACTGTTACCCTCGCCTCCGGCAAAATACAAAAGCGGCCAGATACTATTTTCGACGGATGGAAAAGAGACAATCGACATTTTGAAAATTGGTGAAAGACAATTGCAAAAAATACGGGGCAATCAGATCTCCATGATTTTCCAGGAGCCAATGACGTCTTTAAATCCTGTAAAAACCTGTGGAAACCAGGTGATGGAAGCCATTCGTATCCACGAAAATATTTCTGAAAAGGAAGCAGAGGCAAAAACCCTTGAACTATTTGAAAATGTAAAGTTGCCCGATCCCAAAGCTATTCTGAACCGCTTTCCTCATGAAATAAGCGGAGGCCAAAAACAAAGGGTGATGATCGCAATGGCCATAAGTTGTAATCCTTCTTTACTGATTGCGGATGAGCCCACAACGGCGCTTGACGTGACAGTTCAGAAGACCATACTTCAATTGATAAAAGAACTGCAGGCAGAAAAAAACATGAGTGTGATCTACATCACTCACGATCTTGGTCTTGTGGCTGAAATTGCTGATAAGGTCGCTGTAATGTATAAAGGCGATGTTGTAGAAGCCGGACCAATAAAAGAAATTTTTCTTAATCCTCAAAATCCTTACACCAAAGCCCTTTTAGCCTGCCGTCCGGATGCTTCATCCAAAGGAAAGAGATTGCCGGTGATCAGCGATTTTTTAAGTGAGCCTGGTGAGGATAATGGTTTTAAATTCTCCGGGCATAAAGAGTTATCGGCAGAAAGAAAAATCAAGGACAAGGAAATATTAAAAGTAGAGAATCTGAAAGTATATTTTCCTGTAAAGAAAAATTTTTTCGGAAAGATTTTGAAGGTATTTAAGGCGGTGGATGATGTGAGTTTGTCTGTCGAAAAAGGAGAAACTGTAGGCCTGGTTGGAGAAAGCGGTTGTGGCAAAACCACGCTTGGCCGGGCTATAATCCGGCTGATTGAGCCAACTTCGGGGGCAATTTATTTTAATAAAAAAAATATAGGCCTCATTTCTGAAAGCCGGTTCAGAAAGATGCGGAAAAATATCCAGATCATTTTCCAGGATCCTTATGGCTCCTTAAATCCACGGATAACTATTGGCGAAGCCATAAATGAGCCTATGAAAATTCATGGAATATTATCCAATCAAAAACAACGCAAAGAAAAAATTATTGATCTTCTTGAAAAAGTGGATTTGAAGCCTGATCATTTTAACCGTTATCCCCACGAATTCAGCGGAGGGCAGCGGCAGAGAATTTGTATTGCCCGGGCCTTGGGACTAAACCCTGAATTTATTATTTGTGATGAAAGTGTTTCTGCACTTGATGTGAGCGTTCAGGCCCAGGTGTTGAATCTGCTAAATGATTTAAAAGAAGAACTTGGTTTTTCATGCATATTTATCTCTCATGATCTGGGCGTGGTGCATTACATCAGCAACAGGATCATCGTTATGAATAAAGGTAGAATTGAAGAAGCCGGTACTGCCGATGAAATCTATTTTAATCCCCAAAAGGAGTATACCCAAAAATTGATTGCTGCCATTCCGAAGGTGAAGTTTTAAAGAATCATTTTCAAGCTGAATAGAAATAGGGGTTATTTCTTCGTTTACAGAATACACAAAAAAAGGGCAGCGATACTGCTGCCCAAATTCTTAGGTTCTTCAATAATTCCGAGTTTTTTTAAAAACTGAACCCTTAATCATTCATAAAAATTGGAGATATCCAGGTTATTGTATTAAAAGAGCTTTTTAATTATTGGTCAAAAATATTGCCAAAAATTAAAATAAATATAAATTACTATTATACAGTACTGTATATAATATAGATAATTTTATATGATACTTATTTGCTGAACGAAAATAAGGTTGGCGAATTATTTTAAGTTCATTGATGAAATAATATTATCGATTTTGTCAAACAATTTCTTTTGTGTAGCATCAAATTCGGAAATATTTGCGAGCGGCATATTCACGCTGAAATAGAATTTTATTTTGGGTTCAGTACCGCTTGGCCTTGCTGAAATTTTGCTTCCATCTTCGGTAATAAACTGGAGGACATTGCTCTTCGGTAAATCTATTTTTTCACTTTGGCCGGTTATCAGATTTTTCTTTACCTGTAATTGATAATCCAATAAATCTTTTACTTTACTTCCCGCAATTTCTTTGGGTGGATTGTCCCGGTATCCCTGCATCATTTCAGCGATTTCTTTGGAGCCATTCATTCCTTTTTTAGTAATAGAAATTAATTTTTCATAATAAAATCCATATTCAACATACAGATCCATCAGTTTTTCAAAGAGGGTTCCTCCTTTTTGTTTTTCAACGGCCGCTATTTCACAAATCATGGCTACAGCGCTCACTGCATCTTTATCACGCACCTCATCCCCTATCATTAATCCAAAACTTTCTTCGCCACCTACCACATAATTCTCTTTGCCTTCTTTTTCCCTGATCAGTTCAGCAATCCATTTAAAACCTGTAAGCACATTATAACAGGTAATTTTATTTTTCTCAGCAATCTTGTCGATCATATCTGTGGTGACAATCGTCTTCACGATCATATCATTCGGCTGCGCTTTTCTGCTGGCTTTCCTGGCTTCAATAATATAATTAAAGACAATCAGTGCTGTTTGATTGCCATTTAGCAATACCCATTTGCCCTGGTTGTCTTTTACACCAACGCCCACCCGGTCTGCGTCAGGGTCAGTGCCTAATAAAATATCTGCATCCAATTCTTTGGCTTTTTGCAAACCAATGCTCATTGTCTCTTTCTCTTCAGGATTAGGATAGCCAACGGTTGGAAAATTTCCATCCGGACTGGATTGTTCCTCCACGATATGAACATTGTCAAACCCATACGCAGCAAGAGCTTTAGGCACCAGCATAATGCCGGTTCCATGAATAGGCGTATATACTATTTTAAGATCGTGTTCTTTAATACATGCCTCGGGATTTACACTCAGGCTTTTTACCATTTTCAAATAAGCATCATCCATTTCCTTTCCGATCAATGTGATGTTTTCGGGATTTCCTTTCCATTTTACATCGTCAATATTTTTAATTTTTTCCACTTCTGATATCACATTTTTATCGTGCGGAGGCACCAGTTGTCCTCCGTCTTTCCAATAAGCTTTGTAGCCATTGTATTCTTTCGGATTGTGAGAAGCAGTGATTACCAGGCCACCCTGGCACTTCAGGGTCCGGATAGCAAAACTCAATTCAGGCGTGGGCCTGATAGATTCAAACAGAAAAACTTTGATGCCATTGGCCGCAAAAATATCAGCAGCAATTTCTGCAAATTTCCGGCTGTTATTCCTTACATCATGAGCAATGGCCACTTTCACTTCAGGAAAAGATTGTTTTAAATAATTGGCATATCCTTGAGTGGCCTTTGCTACAGTGTATTTGTTCATACGATTGGTTCCTACGCCCATTATGCCACGGAGGCCACCTGTTCCAAATTCAAGATCCTGGTAAAAAGCATCTTCTAATTTGGCAGGATTAGTCTTTTGCAATTCTCTGATCTTTTCTTTGGCGATTTCATCATAATCTCCGGAAAGCCATTCCTTAATTCTGTTTTCTGTTTTTGTATCCATGCTATTATTTTTTTACAATTTAAAGATTTTCATTTTGATTTATTTAATATTTTCTAAAACTCATTCCCCTTAATTTTGCCTGATGTTTTTATCCAATAATAGCAAAAGAATTTTTTTTCTTTTTACTTTTTCTTTCTGTTGTATACACCAAAGTGCTTTTTCACAGGATATTTTTGAACCTGCAGATTCATCCGTAAAGCCGGTTTATTTTTTTAAATCTGAAAATCATTTAATAAACGATACTTTTAAGACCTATCCTTACAATAAAAAGAGAATTCATTTTGTTACCGCTGCCTATATTGTTGGGTACGGGGGAGCTCTTGTTGGTTTAAATGCGCTCTGGTATAAAAATTATCCAAGATCCGGTTTTCATTTTTTTAATGATGATAATGAATGGCTGCAAATGGACAAAGTAGGCCATATTTACAGCGCTTATTCCGAAAGCCGGGCTACTATGGAATTGTGGCGGTGGGCGGGTTTATCAAGGAAAAAGAGTATTTGGATCGGTGGCCTCAGCGGCGTGGCTTATCAATCGGTAATTGAAGTGTTGGATGGGTTTTCTTCCCAATATGGATTTAGCCCTGGCGATTTCATGGCAAATGTGATTGGCTCAGCCGCATTTATTTCTCAGCAACTTGCGTGGAACGATGAGCGGATTCAGATAAAATTTTCTTTTCACAGAAAGAATTATGGTTCATCTCAACTGGATGAAAGGGCAGATAAATTATACGGAAATACGGAAATTCAAAGATTCATAAAAGACTACAACGGGCAAACCTATTGGCTGAGTGCCAATATCAAATCTTTTTTTCCGGACACAAAACTTCCACAATGGTTAAATTTTTCTGTGGGATATGGCGCTGAGGGTATGTTTGGTGGCGTAAAAAATATTGGCTATGATGATAATGGCAATGTGATTTTTGACAGGCAGGATATTAAACGATATCGTCAATGGTACCTGGCTCCGGACATAGATTTTACAAAAATCAGAACTAATAAAAAAGGAGTGAAAATTTTATTGTTTGTTTTGAATTCCTTAAAATTTCCGGCCCCTGCATTAGAATTTTCAAATGGGAAATTAAAAGGGCATTGGTTAGTTTTTTAAAATATAAAGTAAACAAATAAATAAACTAATTCCTGTTTTCAATATTTTTTCTAAACCAGGTCAGTTGCCTCTTTGCATAATGCCGGGTATTTTTTTTAATTTCTTCCACTGCTTTTTCAAGAGAATATTTCCCTTCAAAATAATCAAACAATTCTTTGTAACCCACTGTTTGCAGGGCATTCAGGTGTTTGGATGAATATAAGGATTCTGCTTCTTTCAGCAAACCACTTTCCATCATTTGGTCTACCCGTTTATTGATATTTTGATAAAGTTGTTCACGAGGAAGTTCCAGTAAACGAACTTTTATCTCAAAATTTCGTTTTACTTTTTTTTGAGAATGAAAATCCAATATGGATTTGCCGGCCGACATTTTTACTTCCAGCGCGCGCAACATTCTTTGTGGGTTTTTTATTTCTCCTTTTTCAAAAAAAAGGGGATCCTGATTTTTTAATTCATTCTTTAACCAATCAAAACCATTAGTG
>JBIQMJ010000007.1:0-31336 GCA_044463445.1 Segetibacter koreensis | reverse complement strand
ACTTCAGCCATTTTCTCCAATTGCCGAACTAAATGGTTCGTTTCACCTTCGGTTAATTTTTCACAAACATCATACATGCCGTCGGGCTCTTCTTCCAAAAGATCATGCTTGTCCAATACATATCGCAGTACTTCTATCATTTTACGGGAAGGTGGCACGACCATTAAAGCTGTAAGCGCGCCATGATCGAGCCGGAGCTTTGTGGCCAACGGCAATGGAACATTTCCATTTGCTTTTTGGGCAGCAGGAAAAAGAATTTTCTCCTCCATTTTGATGTGCTTCAAAAGTCCTGTGCGAAACTGATGATAATATTCCATCTGAAAATTATCCGGGTTTTGCGTTGCTTTGTCCAATAGTTCATCTATCCGGCGATGATCATTTGTAAAAAAATGATAAAGAGGTTTGTTCATGCCTTTTTCTATACTAAATTCTTCTTAATGTAATCAATACTTTCTTTGATGCTCACAAAAGGATCGCCGGGAGTTTTATCCTGTTCCACATAAAAATATTTCATGCCGGCTTCATTCCTGTGCTTGAATATTTCTTTGAAATTGATCACTCCATTTCCCACTTCTGTAAAATCTTTGGCAGGAGTTTTATCCATATCTTTCACATGCCACAACGGAAATCTTCCAGGATATTTTTTGAAAAGCTGCAGCGGATCCATTCCTGCTTTGGTAACCCAATAAATATCCATTTCCATCTTCACCAAATCTTTATCAGCAGTCATCAAAATATCGTAAGGATACCTATCTCCTTGTTTTACAAATTCAAAATTATGGTTGTGATAGCACAATTGGATCCCTGATTTTTTGCACCTTTCTCCGGCCTTATTTAAATCATCAGCCACCTTTTTATAATGATCCAGGTCGCCACGTTCAGAATCCATCAAATAGGCGCAAACCATATATTTCAAACCCACTTCAGCAGCATCATCAACGGCCTTATCCCAATCATTCAGTATGGTACCTTTCATAGATTTCCCATTAAATTTTGCTTCGCCAAGCATATAATGGCTGCTGTACATTACCTGTCCATTTTGTTTTAAAACTCCTTTAAATTCCTTGGGCGACATACCATAAAATTTTTCGGTGCCGGTGTAAGTGGCACCTTCCACCGAATTATAGCCAATCGCTGCCACCTTTGCCAGCGTCGCCCTGGGGTCTTTTCCCATCGCATCGCGAACGGTATATAATTGCAAACCGATCAAAGAATTTTTTGGTTTAAATGCAGAAGGAGCGATCATCAATCCTGCTGAAAGAACCGAAGTGGTTTTTAGAAAGGAGCGTCTTGTTGTCATTGTTTTTAATTTAAAAGTATGAAAAAGGTGATACGTTATTCACCTGATTAATATCAGGTTGCGTAATATTAAAAGAGGAACAAGGTACGATTTTCCTAAATTATGTTTAATCATTTCTTGTTTTGCTGGCAGGTGTATGAAAGAATATATTAACAGGTAATGATTACAAAAATAGCAAGCTTAAAAAAAACAGCCTAAAAGGCTATCTACTTGTTGGCAGAATTGTTTACTGCCAAGTGGCGAAAATAAAAATCAAGCTGATTTATTCTTACACTATCCCTGATTAATTCAATCCTTTTTATTAGTTTATTGAAAAAAATAAACCACTCAATAATCCCTGATATTTATTTACAAATTTTCTTCAACGAATTTTTTTGAAAAAGCTCTTATCGAATTTCTCACTTTGCGGAACTCGTCCATGATCTCTTCTTTGGTGCCTTTTGCTTTGGCCGGATCAGGGAAATTTTGATGAAACATCTTTACTTTGCCTGGAAAGAGAGGACATTTTTCCCTGGCATTGTCACAAACAGTAATTACATAATCGAATTCAATTCCCGCATATTCATCCAGGTGATTGGAAGTGTGATATGAAATATCAATTCCATCTTCTTCCATCACAGCAACGGCTTTTAGATTTACTCCGTGTGTTCCGATGCCGGCGGAATAAATCTCAGCCTTATCACCTCCAAATTTTTGTAAATACCCGTGTGCTAACTGGCTACGGCAACTGTTGCCCGTACAGAGAACCAACACTTTCTTCATTTGAATTACATTTTAATTACAACAGCCAGGCGCACATCCACAGTCACTTTGGAGTGGTTTTTCTGCATATACAGTAACGCTAAAAATTCCGGCTCCGGAATTTTTAAATAAATCAATTTCTTCTTTTGATAAATAATTCAACAAAATATCATCAGGAACCACGATCGCTTTTTCTTTTTGAATGGTAATATTTGTAAATCCATTCTTTTGGATCAGTTCAAGATACACTTCTTTCTGCACCGCTCCCGATATGCAGCCGGCATACATTTCAGCAGCATTTTGAATATTGGCGGGTAGTTGTCCAACTAATACAATATCTGAAATACTAAAGTGGCCGCCGGGTTTTAAAACCCTGTAAATTTCCTGGAATACCGCATCTTTATTCGGAACAAGATTAAGCACACAATTGCTAACAATTACATCTGCGATATTGGAGGTCACGGGCATCTTTTCAATATCTCCCTGCCTGAATTCCACATTGTGTAATCCGCGAAGTTCAGCATTGGACCTCGCTTTTGCAATCATAGCCGGTGTAAAATCAATTCCTATCACTTTACCTTTTTCTCCTGTTTCATGTCTTGCAATAAAGGCATCATTTCCTGCACCGCTGCCCAAATCTATCACCATATCCCCACTTTTAATCCTGGCGAATTGAGTAGGCAAACCACAACCCAATCCCAAATCCGCATCAGGATTATACCCTTCCAATTGCTGATAATCTTCTGACATGATATTATAGACTTCATCACTGCAACAACCGGAACCACAGCATGACGACTGGTTGGTCTCCTTATCCTGCAAAGCAATCTCAGCATATTTTTGCTTCACAATTTCTTTCAGTTCATTTTCCTGGTTCATCGTTTAAATTTTAAAATTGATTGTAATATTACGATAATAAAAGTTAAAAAAAATTAACAGCAGTCCTGCCCTTCAAAAGAATCAAAAAGCTGATCAAACTTCCCTTTGGCAACTTCCCATTCTTTTTCATCAATACAATAGCACACACTGGCGCCATCAATATCACCCTTGATAAGGCCTGCCTGTTTCAACTCTTTCAAATGCTGTGATACTGTGCTTTGAGACAATGGAAGCTCGTCTACAATATTACCGCACATGCAAGATTTCTTTTTGATCAAAACGTTAAGGATTGCAATTCTTGCCGGATGAGCCAACGCTTTTGCGTATCTCGCAATGCGGATATCCTTCAATTTAAATTCTTCTGTCCTGGAGATTCCCATAATTAAATTTATGATCGCAATATTACGATTTATAAATTAATTCCAAAAATATTTTTAGTGAAATAAAAAACAGGGATTTTATTTTCTATAGAAACGGGTAGATTTTTGTCTTTAAAAAGTGCCTGGCTTACTCGTTTTTTGCAAAAGAATTATTGAAGATGTTTTTTGTAACGCATCAACGCCTCGAGATAATAATAATCCGCATAAGAAAGTGGAACATCCACTTCAGAGTTGGAATTCATATTTCCTACGCTGTGCTTCAAAAGAAAGCCTCCTTCTGTTCCATAAGAGGCCAGGTATTCAGGAGAAGACAGCGAGTGAAGAATTTCAGCAGCCGTATTAAAATAATTTTTTGACAAGCCCCCGCTTGTATAGGTTGAAAGTTCGATCAATGCAGAAGCCATTATTGCCGCAGCAGAAGCATCCCGTTTGGCATTGGGAATTCCCGGTGCATCATAATCCCAATAAGGAACTTTGTCTGTCGGAAGACGAGGATTATTTAAAATAAATTTAGCAATCTTATTTGCCTGCTCCAGGTATGCCGGGTCTTTCGTTTCGCGATACATCAATGTATATCCGTATAATCCCCATGATTGTCCCCTTGCCCAGGCGGATGAATCAGCGGCACCCTGGGCGGTTACTTTTTTGATCACCGCTCCTGTTTTCGGATCATAGATCACCACATGATAGGAACTATTGTCAGGCCTGAAATGGTTTTTCATGGTCGTATTCGCATGAGTTACGGCAATATGATAAAAGGAAGAATCGCCGGTTACTTTTGTGGCCCACATCAGCAATTCAAGATTCATCATATTATCAATGATCACTTTAAATTCAGAAGTATCATTTGACCTTCCCCATGAACGGATGCAGCCCACTTTCGGATTGAACCTTGTAGACAGGGAACGTGCAGAATTCAGAAGGATTTGTTTGTAATTTTCTTTGGGAGAAATCTTATAAAGATTACCATAACTGCAATACATCATAAAACCCAGGTCATGAGTTCCCTTATTATATTGTTCCGGTTCCATCAGGGTTATTTTGTGAAGCGCCTCTTTATAAAAAGAAGAATCGCCGGTTGCTTCAAAAAGAAAAATTAAATTCCCCGGATAAAAACCTGCCACCCAGCTTCCGGATTTGCAGGTGACTAATTTATTATCCTCAAAAGTTTGAGGCATTACGCCTTCGGGTACATTTTGCATCAGCACTTTATATTGAAGGGCTGCATTCTGTAAATTCTGACTGATCCATTTTTCAGAAAGATTTTTTACAGAATTTCCTGATTTATTTGATGAAGAACACCCAATTAAAATGCAGACCGATATGCAAATTGGGATGAAAACTAATTTTTTCATTTGATTTTTTTAGGAATGCTAAGATATTGAATCAGTCTATTAAAACAGTGCGGGCAGAAGTTTTCCCGCGATCAAAAAAGGAATTTGATTTATTTATTGGTTTACTGTAATGAATTTGATTTATTTATTGGTTTACTGTAATAAAGTATTTAGAAAGAAATTAAATAAGACGACTCCACAAAAATTCTTAATCTACTACATAATCGCCTTTTCTGTCTACCATTACAATTGGAACTTCTTTTGTGGCTTCAAACTGATCATAAGCTGCTTTCAATTGCAGTTCGAACCTGGCAAGTGAAGGATTGTTTCTTGTATAATTTTCAAAATATTCATAAGATTTTTTCCTGTTGTACCTGACCGGAAAAATATGAACAGGAATGAAATCCTGTCCACTCATTTTTGCCGAACTTGCAATCAGGTATATTTCTTCAATGTCGCTGTCTGTAACCGGTATACAACCTACCGATACACAACTGCCGTGAATATAAATTCCATCCCCCGGGCGCATGGAATCGCTAAGAATTTTGTCTGACGCATTTGGATAATTAAGCCCTAATGCGAGGTGGTAAGCGCTGTGAGGATTAAATTCAGTAATGTAATAAAACCCTTCCGGAACCTGGAAATCGCCCTGCATTCTTTTGGGCCCCATGGCTCCGCTTAATAAGCATACTTTGTAGGTTTTAAATAATTTGTATTTCTGTTTTTCGTGGCTCTTTACCCAAATTTCCAGTTGACCATCATATTTGAAACTTCTGATAAACATATACTTCACCGGCCATTCCAAACCTTTTTCCTTAAACTCTTTTTGCAACGAATCTTCCCTGGCAGCCAGAGTTACAGGTATTTTAAAAGAAATGCTCCGGGTGGGCAGGTAAGAGTTTTGCGCAAAAATAGCTTCATGAACTATGGAAAAAATGAAAAGGAGAATCACAGACCTGAATACTTTTGCAAACATTTTCTATAACAGTTATTGGAATTTAAAAAAGTAAAATTAATTTTTTTATTCAAAAAGTAAAATACCAAGGCATTTCTTAACGAAGATTTATTACCGTAATAATTCCAGCAACGGAGAGCAAAAACCTCCATTCATAAAATGAAACGGATTTTTTTAAAATAACTTGTATTAAAGGGTTTATAGATTTCCTCTTTCTGCCTGCTCTCTTTCAATGGCTTCAAACAAGGCTTTGAAATTTCCTTTTCCAAAACTCTTTGCCCCTTTGCGCTGGATGATCTCAAAAAACAAAGTGGGCCTGTCTTCCACCGGTTTCGAAAAGATCTGAAGCAGGTATCCCTCCTCATCCCTATCGATCAAAATCCCTGCTTCTTTCAGCCGTTCCAGCTCTTCATCAATATGACCTACCCGATCCAGCACTGTAGAATAATAGCTGGCAGGGATCTTTATAAATTCAATTCCACGGCTTTTTAAAGCAGCTACTGTTTCAATAATATTATGCGTAGCAAGCGCCACATGCTGCACTCCTTCGCCATTATAAAATTCAAGATATTCTTCTACCTGGCTTTTCTTTTTTCCCTCCGCAGGTTCATTAATCGGAAATTTCACATAGCCATTACCGTTACTCATCACTTTACTCATCAGTGCAGAATATTCTGTAGAAATATCTTTATCATCAAAACTTAAAATATTTTTAAATCCCATCACCTCCTCATAAAATTTCACCCATTTATTCATTTGATTCCAACCTACATTTCCCACGCAATGATCTACATACAAAAGCCCGGTGCCGGGCGGATTAAAATTACTTTCCCATTTTCTGAAGCCCGGCATAAAAGCGCCGGAATAATTTTGTCTTTCGATGAACAAATGAACCGTATCGCCATAAGTATGGATTCCACTCATTACTACTTCGCCATGATCATCTTTTAAGGTGGTTGGCTCAAGATAACTTTTTCCGCCGCGTTGCGTAGTTTCTTTCCAGGCGCTGTTTGCATCCTCCACTTTCAACGCCAAAAATTTCACTCCATCGCCATGCCTGACAATATGGTCGGATATTTCATTTCCGCTTCTGAGCGGAGTGGTAAGTACAAAAGTGAGTTTATTCTGCCTGACCACATAGCTCGCCTTATCTTTCATTCCCGTCTCCGGGCCAGCATAAGCCACCGACTGGAATCCGAAAGCGGACTTATAATAATGCGCCGCCTGCTTTGCATTGCCTACATAAAATTCCACATAATCGGTTCCAAGTAAAGGAAGAAAATCTGTTGTCATTGCTTCCTTTTCTGAAGGGAAAAAAGTTTCAGTACCCATATCAAATGATTTATTTCAAAGTTACAATAATTGAAAGAAAACGTGCTGCCTGGCCGGTTCAGGGAAAAACTGAAACCATTATTCTGCAGAAAGCCCTGAGAATTCAGTTCCCAGGGCTTTTAAAATTTTTATATCACCAATGTTGGCGAAAATTTTATGAAATTTCTACCAGTTCAATATCAAATATCAATTCCTTTCCTGCCAATTCATGATTAGCATCCAGCACCACTACATCTTCTTTTATTTCAGTAACCGTAACCGGAATAGGCTGGCCAGCCTGGTTTTGCAATTGCAATTTCATGCCCGGTTCCAGTTTCATATCTTCAGGAATATTTGATTTGGGAAACTCAATAATAGCTTCCGCGTTTTTTGCGCCATACGCATTTTCAGGAGCAATGTTAATGGTCTTTTTTTCGCCAGGCTCCATTCCGGGAATGGCGTCATCAAAACCTTTGATCATTTGCCCTGCACCCACTGTAAAAGCAAGTGGCTCTCTGCCCTCACTGGAATCAAACTGCTCGCCGCTTTTTAGTTTGCCTTTGTAATGGACTTTCACGTGATCGCCTTTTTTTGCTTTGCTCATAATATTTTATTTTATTTTTTAATAATGGAAATACTTATTATGAAAAAGTATTTCATATGCAGTAAAGTTGGCAATAATTATTTTATTAACCCACATAAATTTGAATAAAGATTAATTTTTATAATAATTTTACCAGGTTGCCATCCAAATTTTCACCCAAATTTTGCTTTATTTACTTTCATCTATTTCAATTAAAATGACAAAACAAAAATTCATTCTATTTATCGGTTTACTGTTGGTAACCCTCTCCGCCATTTCCCAGAAAAGAATCATCCCCGGAGCTGAAAGGCTGGATCAATATGTTCCCTTGCTGAAAGGAAAAAATGTAGCGCTTTTTGCTAACCCGACTTCTATGGTGGACAATACTCATCTGATTGATACTTTATTAAAAAAAGGTATAAAAGTGATCAGGATTTTTGGGCCTGAACACGGTTTCCGTGGAAAAGCGGATGCCGGAGAAAAAGTAGGAAATACGATAGACGAAGAGACTGGCATTGAAGTGATCAGCCTTTATGGAAAACACAACAAGCCCACTGCTGAAGACCTTAAAGGGGTGGATATAATGCTTTTCGACATCCAGGATGTGGGCGTGCGTTTCTATACTTTTATTTCTTCTCTTCAGCGATATATGGAAGCGGCCCTGGAGAATTCAATTCCACTGATCATTCTGGACCGGCCTAATCCGAACGGTTTTTATGTAGACGGGCCGGTTTTGCAGGAAAAATATAAAAGTTTTGTAGGAATGCAGCCTGTTCCCATTGTGTATGGACTTACCATTGGCGAATATGCCAAAATGCTTGCGGGTGAAAAATGGCTGAGTGACGCCGCTAATAAAAAGTATGCATATTATCAACATGCAAAAAAAACAGCCGATAGCCCGTTTCACCTGATGGTGGTTAAATGCCTGAACTACGATCATAACAGCAGGTACATTTTGCCGGTAAAACCCTCGCCTAATTTGCCGGATATTCAGTCGATATATTTGTATCCCTCCACCTGTTTTTTTGAAGGAACCACATTAAGCGAAGGCCGCGGAACTGCCACTCCATTCCAGGTTTTTGGTGCGCCCTCATTGCCTAAAAATTTATACGCATTTACTCCGAATCCAACAGAAGGCGCTAAAAACAGTAAACACTACGGGGAAGTTTGCTATGGCTGGAATTTATCAGGAACTCCCGAGGAAGTGTTGAAAAAAACGGATCATAAAATTCAATTGAAATGGCTGATGGAAGCCTATCGTTTGTTTCCCGATAAAAGCAATTTCTTTATTGTTCCAAAATCAGGAAATATGGAAAATTCTTTTTTTGATAAGCTGGCAGGCAACAATGAATTGTGGCAACAAATAAAAAACGGCGCTTCCGAAAAAGAGATCAGGAAAAGCTGGGAACCTGCATTGAGCCATTATAAGGCCATCAGGAAAAAATATTTATTATATAAGGATTTTTAAATAGAAAAGGAATGTTTTTCTATTTAAAAATTAAATACAGGGTAACTGATGAAAAAACTTAGAATCATTTTTATGGGAACTCCCGAATTTGCGGTTCCTTCATTGGATAAACTGTATAGAGCGGGTTATAATATTGTTGGAGTAATCACAGCGCCCGACAAGCCCGCAGGCCGTGGAATGAAAATAATGGTGAGCGCGGTAAAAAAATACGCTCTTGAAAAAAAATTACAAATTCTTCAGCCGGAAAAATTAAGAGACCCTGGTTTTATTGAGAAGCTTAAAAATTTAAAAGCAGATGTGCAGGTGGTGGTGGCATTTAGAATGCTACCGGAAGTAGTCTGGAATATGCCGCCTTTAGGAACGATAAATCTGCACGGATCCTTATTGCCTCAATACCGCGGCGCTGCCCCCATAAATTGGGCTATCATCAACGGAGAAAAAGAAACCGGAGTTACTACTTTTAAATTGCAGCAGGAAATTGATACAGGAAATATTTTAATGCAGGAAAAAATTGAAATATCGGAAGTTGAAACAGCAGGATCTCTTCATGATAAAATGATGAATACCGGGGCTGACATTCTTTTAAAAACCATTCAGCAACTTGAAAAAGGAACTTTGAAAGAATATTCGCAAGACGCTATTACCACCCATTCCTCACTTCATGCTGCTCCCAAAATCTTTTCAGAAACCTGTGAAATAAACTGGAACCAAAAATCAAAAGATATTTACAATTTCATCAGGGGCTTGTCTCCCTACCCTGCTGCTTTCACTTATTTGAATAAAAAGAAATTAAAAATTTTTTCAGCTACAAAAGTGCCAGGCAATTTCAAAGAAATAGCAGGATCCTGGAAAACCGATCACAAAACTTTTTTAAAATTTGCCACAGGTGATGGTTTTATTTCACTTCAGGAAATACAACTGGAAGGGAAAAAAAGAATGAAGATTGAAGATTTTTTAAGAGGATGGAGAGAGTGATCAATATCCTGATGAAAAAATTTTATTTTTCAATCCGTGCAGCCCATCCTCCGCCTGGAGCCAAATGAATAGTAAGAGAATCATTTTTAGTGATAGTAGTTTCTACTTTTTTATAATCAATTCCATTCCTGTTGGCATTTACGCCATCTTCGAAATACACAATATGGTAAGTCCCTTCAGGTAAAAATGAAAAATTGATAGTCAGATCGCGTGGTGTCCAATCGGTCATTGCTCCCACAAAATACTGGTCGCCTTTTCTTCTTCCCAAAACCACATACTCCCCTACTTTTCCATCCAAAGGAATGGTTTCGTCCCAGGTGGTAGGCACACTTGTAATAAAATCCAAAGATTCTTTTTCCTTTTCATAAGTAGTAGGATTATCAGCAAGCATTTGCAATGGCGCATCAAAAACAACATACATCGCCAGTTGCTGGCAACGGGTGCCAAGGCTCATCGGATTGCTGTTTATCGGTGCAAAATCCCTTTTTTGTGCATTTCTCATTGCGCCGGGGGTATAATCCAACGGGCCGGCAAACATCCTGATGTAAGGAATGGTAACAGCCATTTTTGGTGTTGCCAGCGAATCGGTCCATTTATCCTGTTCAAGACCTGGAACTCCTTCATAATTTACGACATTAGGGTAAGTCCGCATCAATCCGGCTGGCTTATGTGCGCCATGATAATCCACCAGCAAATGGTGCTCAGCAGCGGCTTTGGCACATCTCCAATAAAAATTATTTACCGCCTGGTCGTCACGGTCCATAAAATCTACCTTGATGCCTTTTACGCCCCATTGTTCAAATAAATTCATTGCTTCTTCCATCTGGTTATCCAAAGTGCGCCAAACACACCAAAGAATTACGCCCACATTTTTTTGTTTTCCATAATCTGTAATGGCTTTCACATCTACGCCAGGAACTCTTTCGGTCATGTTGCCCAATTTATACCAGCCTTCATCCATGATGATGTAAGGAATATGATTTTTGGAAGCGAAATCAATATAATATTTATAGGTTTCAGTATTTACCCCCGCGCGAAAATCAACCCCGGTGACATTCCAGTCATTCCACCAGTCCCACGCTACCTGGCCGGGATGTATCCAGTCAGTGTTTTGAAGCTGGTTGGGTTTTGCGAGTTTGTAAACAATTTGGTTATTCAGCAAATCAGCATCGTTATCAGCTATGGCAAATATGCGCCAGGGGAAAGTACGGCTTCCATTGGTATGCGCAATATAATTGTAAACAGATGCAGGGAAGAAAGTACGATCCCAGCCCCAATTGCTTTTGGGATCATTTTTTTTCTCCGATTTTACCACGGGTGGAAAAACTGCACTCAATTGATTATTATTATCTCCCTGAAAATACAATCCCGGGTAATCATAAAGATCGCTCTCGGTGATGAGCAATTTTTCTGCATTATCTATGCTAAGCAACAAAGGCAATTGCGCCGTTTTATTACTATCTATATCTTCCACATTCATCTTTTGATACATGTGCTCATAACTATTCATCCAGCGATTGGCAAAAGCAAACCAGCCACTGGTATTTGCCGGAAGAGAAATATCGCATTTTTCTTTCTTTACTGTAATACTGTCCTTTCTATTAGTTTCAAATCTGTAAGCGAACGCATCGTTATAAAGCCTGAATACGACTGTAAAATGATCTTTATATTTCAGGCTTAATTGGTTGTATTCATCTTTTATAGCCGAACTTTTTACGGCAACAATGGGATGAATTGTCTCGTTAATTTGTTGTTTTTGCGTTTTGGAAATTTTGGATTTGGCCCCGGGAAGCGTTTCGTCCTTTAAAAGTAAAGCGGCGTCAATTGAATTAACGATTGGCTTTTCATTTTTCAAAAGTGAAAAATGTAATAATTGATCATTATCGATCTTAACCTTCAAATGCCCGTCAGGAGAGTTCAGCACCAACTTTTGAGCTTTTAATAAAGTGGCTGATATCAAAAAAAAGAAACAAAAAAAAACTCTGTTCATTGTAATACGTTTGATTGGATGAGGGCAAAAGGTACAATGATATGGCAAATTTTAAAACAGATTTTTAAAAAATCAATGAAACTGCTTCAGACGGCCGGGTGGATCTGAGCCGATCTATTGTAAATATCCATTGTAAATATCCATCTTACCAATTACCATTTAACCGAATAATCCGCCATTCATATTGGAAATATGTTTATTAATGTACTATGTTTTGCATAGTACCTATCCTTAACTATATCTTTGTTATGTAATTAAATCAAAAACAATTAAAACAAAATAAAATGAAAACAGAAATAAGCAACCACTCAGGAACAGTTCTTGAAATTGCAAATCAAATTGGATATTCCCTGAAAGTATTGATTATAGGATTATTCATTCCTTTTTCCTTCGTATTTGGGATCACTTATAAAAGGCACGATGAGGTAGCCTCAAAAAGTACAAACATCAGCAAAACCGCTTTGAATACCAGCAATAATTATACTGTTGACCTGCCTAAATCATAGCAGCCAAAAACAGTCAGAGGTTACCTGATCAGGGCAGTTGAACCTTTCTTAAAAACAGGCTTGCCGGTATCGCGAAGAATATATTGTAAAGTCCAGACAAAAATTCCGGCATCCTGGGGTTCACCTTTAAAGGTACCATCCCATTTACGTGTCCAATCATGCGTTTCAAAAATTAGCTGGCCTGCACGGTTATAAACCCTGAAGGTAAGATTGTCCGCTTTATACGCATTTAGCGGATACAAAAAATCGTTCAGGCCATCTCCATTGGGAGTAAAAGCATTGGGCACGGCAATGTAGCAACTTTTAAGTGCACGAATATTATTTACAGCAGTATCAAAGCAGCCCAGGTCATTTTGAACCACCAAAGAAACGGGGTAATTATGTTCCGCCAATAAAACCGGATATTTTTGAGGATAAGGATTTTCAATTTGACTTGTGTTTCCATTTTGAAAGTTCCAGAAATAAGAAACAATATTTCCAATGCTATTATTTTTAAATATTGCAGAATCTTCCGGACACAAAATATTAGTGGTTTCAAAAGAAGCTTTTAATTCATTATCCAAATACACTTCCTTCCTGACCGTATCACTGCAAAATCCATTGGAAACTTTCAAAATAATTTGCTTATTGCCAAAAGAACTAAAGTAAGTAACAGGATTTTGTAATGAACTGGTTCCGTTATAATCCATCTGCCAAAACCACTGATTGATCTTATTTTTTCCTTCATTTTTAAAATATACCGTATCATACTGGCAGCCTCTATTTATCGAGTAAGAAAATTCTGCAGAAACCGTATCCATCACCTTAAAACTCAATGCCGAACCTTCGGGAGTTTCCTGCGCACATTCATCTACTAATGTATTGCCATCGCTTCCTTTCTTCAAAATAATCTGATAAGTTCCTTCATTCACGATGGGCGCCGAAAGAGTAACCTGGATCGTATTTGACACCTGGTTCTGGCAATTTCCGCTTGCACTGACCACATTTACAGGATTTGGGCCTGTGACCACAAAATCGCTTCCATCCGCAGCAATAGAATTACAGGAAATATTTTTTTTAAAAACCAAGAGCAAAGTTTGCGGCGCGCATGTAACAGGAGTCAGGCTATCCATAGGCGTAGGCGCAAGTGGAAGTATCTGCAAGGGCAAAGAATTCCCAACAGGAATTTCAGTATTGCAATTATCCAAAAGCGTATTTCCATCCGTACCATTTTTTATGCTAACAGAATAATTGCCAACAGGTAAAGGGGCGCCTAATTCTAATACCAGCGAATCCATATCGAAAGCGCCACAAAAGGCCTTTGCCGAAATAATTTTTGCAGCAGCAGGCGAAATCACAAAATCGCTACCGTCGGAAGCCAGGCTATTGCACTTCATTTTTTTATTTGTTTTAATATAAATTTTTTGAGCATCACAGGAAGAACTGATGCCTTGCAACGCAGGTGGAATTGTATCGGTAATACTGGCTGTGCCACCGCTAAAACTTAATTTATATCCATCCTGCCCGGGTTTGTATTTGGTAAAATGGCTCACCAATAAAAGATATTGATGATTTAATTTTAAAGAAGGCATTGAACTGAAAGTAGGATAAGAAGGCCCGGCACAGTTGTTTAACTTTTTGCCCGCAGCAGAAGCGCCGGTAAGCCCTGTATTCCCCGACCAGTTACATGAAACAAATAAAGAAGTATTAGTGTAAACTTCATTGGGATCATGGCCGGTTACATCGAATAATTGCCAGTCGTAATCATCGCCCAAGTCGAGAGGAGTGATTAAAAATCCAAGAGTTCCTGCTTTGAAGCAGGTGAATTTATACCAGAAAGGATTGGTATCTGTCAGACTATCCGTAGAAGCGCAAGGGCCAGGCACCCGTCTTCCTCCGCAATAAGGAACAGTCGTCTGGGAAAAAACACTGGTGCCACAAACCGGGAAAGCAGTTGACGGATTTTGACCTGCCGTAGTACAGGTTTGCCCTTCGGCCAACTGACCCAAAAAGAAAAAAAGAAAGATAGAAAAAACAATTTTCACGCAATACACTATTAAACCGCAAAAATATCTTTTCATTTCAATCCTGAATAGTTTTTCAAAATGTATATGATTTCTTTATGAATTGGGCGTTTATAATTTTCTACCCAATAATTTCATTCATCTGGAAAATGAAAAAATGCAATATTTATGGGTTTACTCCACAATCATTTTTTGAAAAAATAAAAAAGATGCTCTTCCAATACTAACCAGGTTTTCATTTTTTGAAAATCAATTCCACTAACCGGTATAACAAAAATTCGTTTACTTCGCAGGAAAATTCTAAAGAAATTCGGTTTATTTCATTAATCATCGCTTTACAATTTTATGAAAAATTTACAGGAAAGGGCTTTAGTTATTCAGGACCGGATAAATGAACTTACTCTTGAAAATCATTCGTTTTCCTTATATGGTTCGCAGGATTTTATCGAACAAAGTAAAAAAATAGCTTCATGGATGAATGCGGCCGGCCTCGAAACGTCGGTTGATAATATAGGGAATATCAGGGGCAAATTAATTTCCAATAATACGCCTGCAAAAACATTTCTGATCGGTTCTCATTTCGACAAAGGGGTTTATGAAGATAAAAATGAAGGCCTTTTAGGAATTCTTATTGGCCTTGACCTGGTTGAAACCATTAAGCAGCGGGAAACCCAGCTTCCTTTTAATATTGAACTAATTGCTTTCGCAGAAGAAGAAGGAACAAGGTTCAATTATAATTATTTAGGCAGTAAGGTAGTATCCGGAAATTTTAAAAATAAATTATTACGGCTGGAAGATGACCGCAATAATACGTTGGCGGAGGTTGTAAAATCTCTTCATCTTGATCCGGAAAAAATAAAAGAAGATACGATACCGTCTGAAAATATTCTAGGATATTTTGAAATTCATTCAGAGCCTGGAAATATTCTGTCAAATGCAGGTGTGCCGGTGGGTGTAGTTGATTCAATATATGGACAAAAAAGAATTGAAATTATTTTCAGTGGTAAGATCGGCCATGCCGGCATCTTAGCGATGGACGAAAGAAACGATGCCCTCGCAGCCGCTGCAAAATTTATACTACAGGTAGAAAAATATGCCAAAAAGGAAAAAAGAAAAATCCTGGCTACAGTGGGAAGAATTAAGGTACATGATTCAGCTACCAATAAAATAGCCGGTAAAGTAACCTGCTCGCTGGATATCAGAAGCGACAATGCAGAATTATTATCCGATGCATACGAAACCATTAATTCTTTGTGTGAAAAAACATGTGATAAAAGAAATATTTACTTTGAATGGAAACTGATACAGGAAAGCGATCCTGTGATTTGCAATAAAAAGCTACGGCGCCTTTTGGAAAATGCTATCAGCGAAAAAAATATTGAATTAATTTCAATTGAAAGCGGTGCGGTATATGATGCCGCCATCCTGGCCAAAATTGCACCAGTCGTTATGTTATTCACGCAGTCTGCTAAAGACACGAACCATCACTCTGGAGAAAATTTAGAAAAAAATAATATCGCCAAAGCCATAGAAGTTGCCGAAATATTTTTTCAAAAGATAATTTCTTCACCTGATAAATCTTTTAGAAAAAAGGAAAAATAAATTTTCCCATTCATTCCAAAAAAATTGAATTTCTTTTTTTGGGGATTAAGTAGAATACCCACACGGCAATTATAACCTAAACATTACTTTTGGCAAATCATAATTTTCGCTATTTTACATAATGAATTTACCTGATCTTGCTTCCGGTTATTGGCCACTGGTGCTTGCTATATTTTTTTTCACGGTTATTTCTCTGCGGTATTTCCTGGTAGCGGGAATATTTTATCTTTTTTTTTATAACTGGTTTCGCAAAAAATACGAAGCCAGGAAAATCAATCAAAAAAATTATAAACCCGGCCAGTTTAAAAAAGAAATTAAATACAGTCTCATCAGTTCGCTGATTTTTGCCATAACCGGTGCAGCCGCAGTTATTCTTTGGCAAAAAGGTGATACAAAAGTTTATACCAAAATTGATACTTATAGTTGGTGGTATTTGCCCGCAAGCCTCCTGGTTTATATGCTTCTGCAGGAAACCTATTATTACTGGATCCACCGGTGGATGCACCTTCCAAAAATTTTTAAACGAATTCATAAAGTTCATCACGACAGCCGTATCGCTTCACCGTTTACCGCTTTTTCGTTTCATCCGGCAGAAGCTTTATTACAGGCCATTTTTCTACCTGTTCTGTTGATGATTATTCCAATTCATTATTTTGTTATTATTTCCCTTTTAGTCATCATGACTTTCAGCAGTGTCATCAATCATCTTGATATAGAAATTTATCCCAAAAACCCAAACAACCTTTTAACTAAATGGGTTATTGGCGCTACTCATCATGCGAACCACCATAAATATTTTAAATACAACTTTGGATTGTATTTTACATTTTGGGACAGGATAAGCAAAACGGAAAAGGATCACGGCGACTCCTGAACAAAAATGATTAATGAATGTTCATTAACCAGGCTTAACTTTTATTAACTTCATTTTTTTATTTTGTGTCAATCTGAAGAAATCATTCATGCGTTTAAAAATTCTGAACCCGATAGTTATTATTCTGCTACTTATAACTAATGGTTGTAAACAACCGGAAAAATATGATCATCCCACTATAGATATTCAAACTTACTATGGCGATATAATCGTAGAATTATACCCGGAAAAAGCTCCAAAGACTGTTGCGGGTTTCCTTTCTTTTGTAGATTCAGGCTATTTTAAAAATACTTCTTTTTACCGTGTGCTGAAAAAGGAAGACCAATCAATGAATGCTACTAAAACACAATTGATACAGGGTGGCCTTTGGCAATCAAAAATAAAATTGCTGCAATCACTTCCGGGAATCCCATTGGAAACTACGAAACAAACTGGAATTCTTCATGAAGAAGGAGTGATCTCGTTGGCACGCGGCGTGGAAGCCAATTCAGGCAATACAGAATTTTTTATTTGCCTGGATGATGAACCTGATTATGATTATGGTGGCGACGCCAGCCCTGATAAAAAAGGATATACTACATTTGGAAAAGTGATCCGGGGAATGAAATTTGTAAAGCAAATCCATGGCCAGCCTGATTATGAAACCAATTTTAACCCACCCATAAAAATTATTGATATTAAAAGATTGCATTGATCAGGCAGGAAAAATAATTTGTTCATATATATTAAAAGAAATAATTTAACGGCCAATAAACCGTTTCATTTTACATTTGCAAATTATTTGCTAAAATAAGAAACACAGAGTGACCGGATATTGTGGAAGTATCTTAAAACTAAAGTGTGCAGAAAAACATCAACAAAGTAAGCGCCGCAGGACTACTCATCGCGTTAGGAATTATTTATGGTGATATCGGCACCTCCCCTCTTTATGTTGTCAAAGCGATTATTTCTGACAGGATCATTACCCCTGAGCTGATTATTGGAGGCCTGTCCTGCATCATCTGGACGCTGACTCTTCAAACGACAATCAAATATGTAATACTCACTTTAAAGGCCGATAACAACGGTGAAGGTGGTATTTTTTCTTTGTATGCGCTGGTGCGGCGCCAAAAAAAATGGTTGGTTTTCCCTGCCATGATTGGCGGTGCAACTTTGATAGCCGATGGGATGATCACTCCTACGATTTCTGTTACTTCTGCGATTGAAGGATTGAAAAACCTGCCTTTTTTAAATGAGATTCCCCAAACGATTGTAGTATATATTGTCATTGCCATTTTATCGGCATTATTTTTTGCCCAGCAATTTGGCACCGCTTCTATTGGCAAATTGTTCGGCCCGATTATGCTGGTCTGGTTCGGTATGCTTTTCATTTTAGGGATCACCCATATTTCTGCAGACATTGATATTCTGAAAGCCTTCAATCCTTATTATGCCATCAAGCTCCTTATGGTGTATCCCAAGGGTTTCTGGATTTTAGGAGCCGTATTTCTGGCTACTACAGGGGCTGAGGCTTTGTACAGCGATCTGGGCCATTGCGGAAGAGGGAATATCCGGGTTTCGTGGATATTTGTAAAGACCGCATTAATAGCCAATTATCTGGGACAAGGCGCATGGGTGCTCGCCAATTTTAACGGGCAAATAAAAACAAAAGACATGATCGACAATGGGTTTAATCCATTTTATGGAGTAATGCCGCATTGGTTTTTGATCTTCGGAATTTTTATTGCTACAGTGGCTGCCATCATTGCGAGCCAGGCCCTGATCAGCGGGTCTTTCACCCTCATAAGCGAAAGCATGCGGCTGAACCTTTGGCCCAAAATGAAGATCAATTATCCGACTGAAGAACGTGGGCAATTGTTTGTGCCCGGTATTAATACGATGCTCTTTGTTGGCTGTATCGGCATCACTTTGTATTTCCGCACTTCTTCCAACATGGAAGGAGCTTATGGATTGGCAATAACGCTTACTATGATTGCCACTTCACTCTTGTATGCAAATTTTCTTGTATCGCAACGGTCCAAAAAACCATGGATTTATCTATATCTTATTGTTTATCTCACGATTGAATTTGGATTCCTGACGGCCAATCTGGATAAATTTCCCCATGGCGGTTTTGTCACTTTAATAGTTGGCGGGGGCTTGTTTACGATAATGTACACGTGGTTCCGGGCACGAAAAATTAAAAACCGGTATGTGGAATTTGTTCGCCTTGATCAATATCTGCCTACGATACAGGAGCTAAGCAACGATATGAGTATTCCTAAATATGCCACTCACCTGGTTTACCTGACAAGCGCAAACAATCCAAAAGAAATTGAGCATAAGATCATTTATTCTATCCTGAACAGAAAACCGAAGCGCGCAGATATTTACTGGTTTGTTCATGTAGATACGCAGGATGACCCTTACACTGCAGAATACACTGTAGATACCATAGTGCCCAATGAAGTGATCCGCGTGGAGTTCAGGCTTGGCTTCAGAATGGAACCCAGAATTAATCTTATGTTTAAAAAAGTGGTGCTCGACATGGTTGCCAACAAAGAGGTGAACATTACCAGCAGGTATGAAAGCCTGCAAAAAAATAATGTGGTAGGCGATTTCCAATTTATTGTTTTAGAAAAATTTTTATCGCAGGATAATGAATTGCCCTTTTTTGAAAAATTAATAATGAAAATGTATTTCTGGATCAAAAAAATAAGCCTGAGCGAAGAAAGAGGTTTTGGCCTGGAACAAAGCAATGTGACAGTAGAAAAGTTTCCTTTGATCGTAGCGCCCGTTAGAAAATTAAAATTGAAACGGGCTTTTTTAGAGGATGAAGAACATTAGAAAACACGGCTGATTCGCTCAAAACCTTTGCAATACCAGATTACAGCAGAAAAGGAAATAAATTGTTTTTCTGTTTTAAAAAAAATTATGGATAAACCGACATCGAAACCAAAGACTACTACTGCAAGAAAAATTTACAGGCTCACTATAGTTTTCACTCTTATTTATTGCTCTGTTGGAATTGCTTTATATCATTTGCAGGAAAAATTTTTATTTCATCCGGAGGCTTTGCCTAAAGATTTTAAATTCAAATTTCCTTTCCCCTTTAAGGAAGTAAATATTGCGATGAACCAAACTGATACGCTTAATTTAATTCAGTTTTTTCCAATTGATTCTTTACCCAAGGGCGTTGTAATTTATTTTCATGGCAATTCTGGAAATGTGATTAAGTATGCTCAATACGTTTCTAATTTCACAAAGCATGGTTATGAAGTCTGGATTCCTGATTATCCTACCTATGGAAAAACTACAGGAAAATTAACGGAAGAAAATTTCTACCTGCAGGCAAAAGAAGTATATAAGCTTGCGCATTCAAAATTTTCAGCAGACAGTATTATCGTGTATGGCAAATCGTTAGGTTCGGGTGTGGCCTCTCACATTGCCGCCAACTTTGATTGCAAGCGCCTGATCCTGGAAACACCGTTTTCCAGCATTTCGGATCTTTTTGCGCATTATGCGCCCGTATATCCTGTCAAAAGAATGGCTCATTTCAATTTTCCTGTAGCCGGGAATCTAAAAGAAGTGAAAGCGCCGGTTATTATTTTTCATGGCACTGACGATGAAACCATTCCTTATGCAAATGCAGCAAAGTTGAAAAAAAATTTAAAGCCGGGTGATGAATTTATTACAATTGAAAATGGCACTCACAACAATCTGAATGACTTTCCTCTTTTTCAACAAAAGCTGAATTCGCTATTTCAATAAAATAGGAATTTGCTTTTTTTGTTGGTTTGCTAATGTTTGAGGAAAATTAAAAATTAATCTGGCTAGCGCTTATCACAAAATCAAACCTTCCTTTCGTGATAAAAATACTGTCGCCGATTTTGCCATTGAACAATCCTGAAATAGCATAGCCCTTTGAAGTAGTTGCAGAAGAATCTATGTAATTTAACTTTACGAAATAAATGTGGGATGTACCATACAAGCCGCCGGAATAATTATAGTCATTAAGTGCAATCGCGTTAGTATCAGACACAAATCGTTTACCGTTCATTGCTAAAAAATCCCATGTCGTAAAGGATTTTGAGACTGGCATTAATAAAGAAATATTTTGGTATGGAGAATTGAATTGCACATTGCCATTTTCATTAATTCCGACAGGCCATGAAATAAGCAACGTGTCTAACGCGGTGCTGGTAACGATTTTACGGACCGTTGGAACTGAATTTTGAATTCCTCCAAAGAGTGGTTTTCGGAAATTATTTATGTATGCGACGTCATTGATGTAAGTGGTGGCGATATTAAAACCATAAGAAGTAAAACGGCTTAATCCCGGATCATCCTGATCAGGAAAATAATTTCTTTTCGAGCAACCCAAAAAGCAGGGAAGGATGATAAGCAGAGAAAATTTATAAATTATATTTTTCATTTTCTTTTATTGTAATAAAAATTATAACCAAAGGTGAGTTGCAATGGAGCCACATATTTATACGATAATGGATAATCGTCTTTTGAGATCAGTAAAGGAGTTTGTACATGCAGCATCAGCATCATATCCTGTTTTGTTTTGTGAAAATTATAAACCGCCGCCATCGACATCACAAAACCGTCCGGATGAGAATTTACATCCGGATTCGCTATTTCGTAATTTTCCTTATCATAATTTTTATAACTCACTTTAAAATTTTGACTGGAAATACCAACAGGCAAAAGATTTAGATAAAAGCTGTTGTTTTTTTTGCTGGTAAATAAATGAATTCTGAATCCGACGGCAACTGTAATAATATAAGGTGATATTTTTTCAAATAAAGTTACTTTTTCAGGCATGCCTGGATTTAACGTAAAAGCATCGCCTGTTCTTTTATTTGCAAAAGGAATGTCATACTCAAATTCTAAGAATAAAGGGGCTTTTTTATCAGCGAATGGCTTCCATTGCAACGAGACCGGAATATGATAAAATGTTTTGCCGGAATTGTTCAAATCTGTTGAAATACCTGTGGATAAAGAGATTGAAGATTGTGCGTCCGACTGGTCCGAAAATGCGGACATAAGAAAAAAACAACTAATGAAAATAAAAACACGTTTCATATAATAGATTAAAACAGAAAGAATGATAACGATTTTGGCTGGCGCCCAAGTATTGACACTTTAAAATAAAGAAACGCTGCACTTGTTTAGAGAACAATAAAATAGAAATCAGGGCTTTTTGTTCGTTTACTATAATTCTTTTTTCAAATTTCTTTCAACTCTACAAGGTTTGGTGCCACTTTCAGTTTATATTTTATTCCCACTTTCAAAGCATAATTTTCTTTGTCGTGGCTGACGGGAAAACGAAAGCAAATCGGATAATCATAATCTTTCACCAACTCTTTGATTGCCTCGTCCACCGTTTGGCCAAACGGAACGGTGGTGTCTTTCATTCCAGAAAATCTTCCGATGATCAATCCTTTTAAATTATCCAGTTTCCCGCTACGTTTTAATTGATACATCATCCGGTCAACACTATAAATATATTCGCCGATTTCCTCAATAAACAAAATCTTATTTTTTGTTTTTATATCAGAAGATGTTCCAATTGCATTTACCAGGAGAGATAAATTTCCACCCACCAAAATTCCTTTTTCACTTCCATATTGATCCAGGATATTTCCTTCAGTTTGATAGTTTGCTTTTTTACCTATCAAAGCGTCGTGCAAACTTTGAATGTATTGATTTTTGAATTGACCATCGTTGAAAGCCGCCGCCATTGGCGCATGCAGCGAAGCAATTTTAAAATTGGAAAGTAAATGACAATGCAAAACCGTGATATCGCTAAACCCAATGATCCATTTTGGGCGTTTTAGAAATTTGCTAAATTCCAATTGATCAATAATTCTTCCGGTTCCATAACCACCTCTTCCACACAAAATCGCATCAATGTTTTTATCGTCCATCATCTGCTGCAAATCTTTCAACCGTTCCTTATCTGTCCCTGAAAAATAATTGAATTGATTACCCAACGTTTTTCCCACTACCACCTTAAATCCCCATGTAGCAAGGGTTTCAATACAAGTCTGTGCTTTTTCAAAAGGCATAAATCCGGCCGGGCAAACAATTCCAATTGTATCGCCAGGCTTCAAATAAGGAGGTATAATTGCCATTTTAAATATCTTTATTCAAATTTCAGAGCATGTCCCTCTCCCTCGGAGAGGGGTTGGGGTGAGGCCTTATAAGCACTCCAGAACCGTACCACTATACGATACCTTCAATGAATGCCTCACTCCACATTTTAATGCATAATTCTCTTTTATGTGACCAACAGGAAAATCAAAGCAGACAGGATATTCATATGCGTCAACTTTTTCCATCACCATATCATAAATGGTTTTTCCAAATTCTTCTCCTGCATCATCCGGTTTGATCCGGAATTCTCCCACAATCAATCCTTTTAATTTACTCAGTTTGTGACTTCTTTTTAAATTCCAAAGCATACCATCAATCTTGTACGCGTATTCTCCCACGTCTTCAATGAACAAAATTTTTCCATCGGTTTTCAGATCCGAAACACTTCCATCCATCATTTGAATCACGGATAAATTTCCTCCTATCAAATCGCCAATTCCTTCTCCGGCGCGGTTTTCGGCAATGGGCAATCGTTCATATTTCATTTTTTCTCCAACGAGGCATTGGCGGATCGAGTCAATTGTATCGATCTGTGATTGTGTGGCTGCTGAAAAATCCTCCGGAAAACTGTTACACATTTTTGAATGCAAGGTGGCGATTCCAAAATTCCGATTGATATGACAATGAAAAACAGTTGCATCACTAAATCCAATGATCCATTTTGGATGTTTTTTGAATTTGGTGAAATCAATTTTATCAATCATTCTCACGGCTCCATAACCACCTCTTCCCAACATAATGGTTTGGATAGAATCATCATCCAGCATTTGTTGAAGATCATCCGCACGCTGTTCATCGGTTCCTGCAAAAGTAAAATCCTTAGCTCCAACAGTCATGCCTATACGAACATTGAAACCCCATTCCTCCATCTTATGAATAGCCGCCTGGCATTCTTTCAAACTGATGTAACCTGAAGGACAAGTAATACCAATTGTATCACCTTTTTTTAAATAAGGCGGGATCTTTCTCACCTTTTTTTCAGAAGGAAACCTGTTTGTATAAGCAGTGGTGACGGCAGTTAGTGGAATTACAGCAGAAAGAAAATCTTTTCGGTTCATAAATTTCAATTAGAGACATCAATATATTCTTCTTTGTCTAAGTGATATAAAAGCCAATTATATTTTTTACACAGTTTTGATACTTCTTCAAATGGGTATCTGTAAGTGAAACATCAACTGACACAAATTTTTCAATCACTTCATCGTCACTAAAATAGAATTCTAAAATCCCATTACTAGAAACAACAGTACAAACACCGTTTTTTTCATCCCAATCAACCCTTTGATAAGTAGAATTAATTTTATTCCTAAAATCTTTTGTGGAACTAAAAAGGAGAATCAAATCTTTATTCATTAGATCAACTTTCGATTTTGAATTAACAAGAAAAAAAATCATTCTTATAAATGTTATTGAAACTAATTTTTAAATTGCATTTCCCACATTTTCTCATAAACTTCATTTGAAAGATGATGAGCATTTGTATGAGGAAAACTATAAAATTTATAGCTAAATAAGGAGCCTCTACATATTTTATGAGGAGTTATAGTTTTTGCTTCTTCATTTTCAACACATGTAAATTCATCTTTAAAAAAATCTTTTAAATGCTTTACATTTCCAGTTCCTAATGAAATTATTTGTTCAGGTTTTATGTTTGTAACCATTGTTTTAAAAATTGGAGCGCAAACAGAAAAATCTTCTCTTATAAGTTCTTCAATATTGGGAGTCCTAAAAAAGCAAAGATTGAAATAATTAAATTCGCCAGAAGAAACTTCAATGCCACAATTTTTTTCTATAAAAGGTTGAATTCTTTTTAAAAACTTATAATCTCCCTTTTCATAATCTTCTTTAAAACGACCAAATGAGGGCATCTCTTTTTGAGTAGAATAAATATTCGGATCAGATGCGCTTCCACCACCCCAATTAATTCCTATTAATAATATTTTGCCAATTTGAATTGGAGTACCGCAAATTGATAACCCGAATTTCTTTTGATATATGCTGCTTTTTCTGTAAACAGATTCTGCTTCATTTAAGCATTGGTCGAAAATTTCTTGTGCAGTCATTTTAAATTCTATTTATAATTACAATTCAAATCCTATTCCGCCTCTCAGCGCTTTTTTTATAATTGCATAGATCAAATTTATAGTAAAAAGGAGTTTTATGTGCAACCCCTCTTTTTCTTTTGTTTAATGCTTTCAAAATTCCCGTTCCTGTAATTTTTTGTTGAAAATTCAGGTAGTCCAATTTTTTTACAATATCGGTTCGTAATTTTTGCAGTTCTGACGCCGTTAATTTTAAAGGCAATAAATTATACCCGGCAGCCGAAAGTTTAACTGTATCCTTTTCCCGAATCTCATAATTTTCCTCCCTCGCCAATCTAAATTTTACCATTGCTTCATTTGAGTTAATTTTGCAAATTCTATAAAATAATTCGAATATAGTTAATGAGCACTCCTTCAAGATACCTGATCACAGCGGCATTGCCTTATGCAAACGGGCCCAGCCATATTGGACATTTGGCCGGATGTTATTTGCCCGCTGATATTTATGCACGATATTTAAGAGCTAAAAAAGCAGACGTGAAATTTGTCTGCGCTACTGATGAACATGGCGTGCCCATTACAATCCGGGCGATGAAAGAAAATGTTTCGCCACAACAGGTCGTGGATAAATTTCATGAAATCATCAAAGATTCTTTTGAGCAAATGGGAATTTCATTCGATATTTTTTCGCGCACCTCCAATGAAATTCACCACCGCACTTCTGCAGATTTTTTCCTGAACTTGTATGAAAAAGGATTGTTTGAGGAAAGGGAAACTGAGCAATATTATGATCCCGAAAAACAGGTTTTTTTAGCAGACCGTTATATCATGGGCACCTGCCCTGTCTGCGGGAATCCGAACGCGTATGGTGATCAGTGCGAAAAATGCGGTTCTTCGTTAAGCCCTGAAGAGTTGATCAATCCACGCAGTACGCTCAGCAATGCCATTCCCATAAAAAAGAAAACAAAGCATTGGTATTTTCCACTTCAGAATTATGAAGAATTTTTGAACAAATGGATTCTCGAAGATCATAAAGACTGGAAGAACAATGTGTATGGCCAATGCAAAAGCTGGCTGGACAACGGTTTGCAGCCACGGGCGATGACACGCGACAGCAACTGGGGCGTTAAAGTTCCGTTGCCTGATGCAGAAGGAAAAGTATTATACGTTTGGTTTGATGCACCCATTGGTTATATTTCTGCAACAAAAGAATTGACCAATCAATGGAAAGATTACTGGACGAAAAAAGATACGAAATTGGTGCACTTTATTGGTAAAGACAACATCGTTTTTCATTGCATTATTTTTCCTGCGATGTTGAAAGCGCATGGTGATTTCATCCTTCCCGATAATGTACCAGCCAATGAATTTTTAAATATCGAAGGACAAAAAGTTTCTACCAGCCGCAACTGGGCTGTATGGGTGGATGAATATTTAAAAGATTTTCCCGGTCAGCAGGATGTGCTTCGGTATGTGCTTTGTGCCAATATGCCCGAAACAAAAGACAATGATTTTACCTGGAAAGATTTCCAGGATCGCAACAACAGTGAACTCGTTGCTATCTTCGGCAATTTTGTGAACCGCACTTTTGTGCTGATGCATAAATTATGCGGAGGAAAAGTACCGCCATTGCATCAGGCAATCATGGATGATGCGGATAAAAAAATAATTGAAGAATTCAAACTGACCAAAACGAAAATTGAAAATCAGATCGAACAATTTAAATTCCGCGAGGCGCTGTTTGAAGTAATTGATCTTGCAAGAAAAGGAAATAAATACATGCAGGATAAGCAGCCGTGGATTGTGGCGAAACAGACTGGGGACAACGGACAACCCACCCCAGAAGCACAACAGTCGATTGACAATTGCCTTCATATTTGTTTGCAGTTGTGTGCGAATCTTGCCATTTTTATCAATCCTTTTTTGCCATTTACTGCAAGGAAAATGATGCACATGATGAAAGTAGTTGAAAGAATGCTGGAATGGGAAAATGGAGGAAAATTAAGGTTGTTAAGTACCGGATATTCTTTGAGGGAGCCGGAATTATTATTCAGAAAAATTGAAGATACTGAAGTGAAAGCACAGATTGAAAAACTCAATAGTGGCAAGGCTTTAAGCAGTGAAAAAGCCGCAGAGAAAGAAATTATCAGTGAGAAGAAAACGGTGATCAGTGAGCAGGCGGTTGAAAATAAAACTGAAGAAGATTCTCCTCTGAAATCCGAAATCACCATTGATGATTTTGCAAAAATTGATCTGAAAGTCGGAACTATCTTATCTGCAGAAAAAGTAGAGAAAGCAGATAAATTATTAAATCTTCAAATTGATCTCGGCTTTGAAAAAAGAACGATCCTTTCGGGTATTGCCCAGCATTTTTCTCCTGAAGAAATTATTGGGAAACAAGTTGTGGTGGTGGCCAACCTGGCTCCACGGAAAATGCGTGGAATTGAAAGCAACGGTATGATCCTGATGGCAGAAGATAAGGAAGGTAAATTGTATTTTGTAAAACCGGAAAGCGTGATTGAGAATGGAAGCGGAGTAAGGTGACCAACTACCTGAAATACATAAATTTTCAATAATTTTTTTTCAAAAATTAATCCTTTCTTCTTTTTATTTTTTCCTGACTTTCGGGAAGTTTGAAGATAACCTCTTCAATATTTTTTCATTTCCAGCCAGAAACCATTTTTAAAAAAATATTATTTTTGAAATATAGAATTCAGGTCATTTGAGAAAATGGTTTCAAACAGACATTGCTTTGTCCTATCGGATTATTTCTTCACTTAATAAATTTTACAAATTATGAATGAACAAGAAAAATCCACTCACCTATGGTTTTTGAATACCCTGGTGAAAGTTTGCAATTCCTGGTCAGCCGGAAATGACGGAATCTCAATGCTCGAGCATCGCGCTCCATTTCATGATTCGCCTCCAATGCATATTCATCACACTGAAGATGAGATGTTTCATATCCTGGATGGGGCTTTCATTTTTAAAATGAAACATGAACAACGGAAGCTTGCAGCGGGTGATACCTTACTCATGCCGAAAGGCGTTCCCCACTCTTACCTGGTTGATTCTCCGGAAGGAGGTCATTGGATTACGGTCACTACTAAAGGTGATTTTGAAAAACTGGTTTTGGCAATTTCCAGGTCCGCCTTGCAAATTCAACTTCCAGAGCCATCCGGCATTCCTTCCCCCGAAGATCAAAAGTTTCTTTCTCAAAAGGCAGGTGAATTTAATATTGAAATTGTCGGTCCACCTTTGTACTAAACTAACTACTCAGTTTTTTATATATAAAGACAGAAAATAAAAATCTGATTTATTCCTCAATTTACTATAAGCTATATTGCTTTTCATAGTTGTTATCTGATAAAATACATTAATTTCGGTTTTGTAAATAGTTGTTTAACTAACTAAAATTTTATGTTGCACAAAAGAAATATTCAGAAGGTGGCAGTTTTGGGAAGTGGGGTAATGGGAAGCAGGATCGCTTGTTTGTTTGCAGGGATCGGGGTAAAAGTTTTATTGCTTGATATTCCTGCCTCTGATAGTAAAGATTCAAAAAGTAAAAATAAAATTGTCAATGACGCGCTTGCTGCGGCTGTAAAATCTTCTCCTTCTCCTCTTTATTTAAAAGAAAATCTTCAAAACATTACCACCGGAAATTTTGAAGACAGTATGAAAGAAATTGCTTCATGCGATTGGGTAATTGAAGTAGTGATTGAAAGATTGGAAATTAAAAAACAGGTTTTTGAACAGGTAGAAAAATTCCGAAAACCCGGCACTCTCGTAACTTCTAACACTTCGGGCATTCCGATTCATTTGATGGCAGAAGGAAGAAGTGACGATTTTAAAAAACATTTTTGTGGAACTCATTTTTTTAATCCGCCACGATATTTACGATTGCTCGAAATTATTCCCACTGAATTTACTGATCCGGAAGTGATTGATTTTTTGATGCATTATGGGGATTTGTTTTTAGGAAAAACGACTGTTTTATGCAAAGACACACCAGCGTTTATTGCCAACCGTATTGGGGTTTTCAGCATCATGAGCATCTTCCACATCATGAACAAACTGGATCTGAACATTGATCAGGTTGAAACCTTAACAGGCCCGATCATCGGCCGTCCTAAGTCAGCAACTTTCCGCACTGCGGACGTGGTTGGAATTGATACGTTGGTAAAAGTGGCGATCGGCGTAAAAGAAAATTGCCCGGATGATGAAGCCCAAGAAATTTTTTCCATCCCTTCCTGGTTACAAAAAATGGTGGATAATAAGTGGCTGGGTGATAAAACGGGACAAGGTTTTTTTAAAAAAATAAAATCTGCTAATGGACCAAAAGAAATTCTCACGCTCGATCTGAAAACATTTGAATACGCTCCGCGGCAAAAGCCAAAATTTGTTACCATTGAAACTGCAAAGCCGATTGATGATCTGAAAGAAAGAATAAAAGTGTTATCAACAGGGAAAGACACAGCAGGAGAGTTTTACAGGCTGTTTCATTACTCACTTTTTTCTTACGTTTCCAACAGGATTCCTGAGATCAGCGATGAGATTTACAGGATAGACGATGCAATGAATGCGGGCTTTGGCTGGGAGATGGGTCCTTTTGAAACATGGGATATTTTAGGAGTAAAAGTGACCGCAGAAGCCATGAAAAATGCGGGTTATGAAGTGGCAGATTGGGTGAAAGATTTTATTGCTGAGGGAAATACTTCTTTCTATAAAGTGGAAAACGAAAAACGTTTATACTACGACGTTAGTTCCAAAAAATATTTGGCACTGCCCGGCGGCGATTCATTTATTATTCTCAGTGATCTTACAGAAAAAACAGTTTGGAAAAACAGTGCCTGCCATTTGTACGATTTGGGGGAAGAAGTTGTTGCTTTGACATGGAATACCAAAATGGGAAGTATAGGTGGTGAAGTATTGGAGGCGATCAATAAATCAATTGTAATTGCAGAAGAAAAATATAAAGGCCTGGTTATTGCAAATGAGGCGCCGCAATTCAGCGCCGGCGCTAATGTTGGAATGATCTTCATGCTGGCGGCAGAACAGGAATACGATGAACTGGATGCAGCCATTCGATTATTTCAAAACACGACCATGCGGATCCGCTATTCTTCTATCCCTGTTGTAATCGCTCCTCACGGATTAACTCTCGGTGGCGGTTGTGAAATTTGTTTGCACGCTGACAAAGTGCAGGCTGCTGCAGAATCTTATATCGGTCTGGTAGAAGTAGGTGTGGGATTGATTCCCGGTGGCGGTGGCACCAAAGAATTTACTTTGCGTACTTCAGATGCCATTCAACATAATGAGCCGGAAACGATCCCTTTGCAAAACCGGTTTATCACCATCGGGACCGCAAAAGTTTCTACTTCAGCTTTCGAGGCACATGATTTGGGAATATTACGGTCAGGCATAGACGAAATTTCAATGAATCAATCACGAAGGATCGCTGATGCAAAAGAAAGTGTAATAGAATTGTATGATCGCGGTTATACACAGCCTGTTCAAAGAACTGATATAAAAGTGTTGGGGCGTTTAGGGTTGGGTATGTTATATGCCGGAATCAATGGAATGTTTCGGGGAAACTATATCACTGAATATGATGTATTCATTGCAAAAAAACTGGCCTATGTAATGTGTGGTGGCGATCTTAGCGAACCGACCTTAGTAAATGAACAATATTTATTGAATCTTGAACGGGAAGCTTTTTTAAGCTTATGCGGTGAAAAGAAAACGCTGGAAAGGTTACAGAGTGTATTGAAAACAGGGAAGCCCGTGAGGAATTAAGTTGAATACTCCAGCCCCTATATTGCAAAAGCAGTTACCATGTCTTCATCATGTATTTCCAAAAGATTATCGCCATTGTGTTGTTCAGTACCATAAGCCAGGTTACTTCTGCCGTAATAAATCACGGGATCCGGGCCTTTAAAATTGGCCACTATAAATTTTTAATGAATCGCGTATCCATCTATGCCAGCCACATAAAAATCCGTTTATTGCCTTCATGCGGAACGGCTAATCCACGAGGCGTAAGACCATCCAGATTTTAAAAGTGGGAAAACAATTGTTCTTAAAAAATTGGATTATAGTAAAGCAACATTTAATAAAGATTTCTATTTTGGGTTTAAATACAATTCAAATACCAAATATTTCATTCGCCAAAAAAATTTTATTACTCTTTATAATCTGTTGTGCGGTTAGAAAAAAAATAAAAAAAAAGATGTTGTGCGACCATAG
>JBIQMJ010000006.1:10111-32668 GCA_044463445.1 Segetibacter koreensis | reverse complement strand
ATAAAATGATTTTTTATTTCACTGCTTATTGAACAGAATTTTTTTTTGCATTTGTAATAATCGCTGTGCTACTATTTAAAACAATAAAACAATAAATCAATCCACATAATGAAATTTATTTCTCTTTTATTCAGCTTAGTATTTATATTTTCTTTTTCTTTTGCGCAGATGCACAAAGCTCCGGCTTATCCGCTAATAAGTCATGATCCGTATTTTAGTATCTGGTCAATGACGGATACGCTCAATACCGCTCCCACCAAACATTGGACTGGTGCGGATCAGCCAATGATTGGTATGATAAAAGCAGATGGTAAAGTGTACCGGGTTTTGGGAAAAGAAAGCAAGAATTTTATAAGCGTTCTGCCAACGAGTGATGATGAGGATTATACTGTAAAATATTTGGAAACCAAGCCTCAAAAGGGCTGGCAAAATATTTCTTTCAATGATGCTTCATGGAAAAGTGGAAAAGCGCCTTTCTCTGATCATAAAAATGCCGGAGGAACTTTATGGCGTTCGAAAGATCTCTGGGTAAGGAGATCATTTAATTTGAATAAAACGGATTTTAATAAACTTTTTTTGAAACTAAAGCATGACGATAATATTGAAGTGTATTTGAATGGAAAAAAAATTTATGAAAAAATGGGCTGGGTCGGCAAGTTTGAATTCTTTCCACTGGATAAATCCGGTTTGAGAAAAGGTAAAAATATTTTGGCCATTCATATTGCCAACACTGCCGGGGGCGCCTTTCTGGATGCGGGAATTGTAAATGAGCCTGCACCGAAAAATAATAAAAACATCATACAGGCCGAACAAAAAAATGTAACTATCAATGCAACACAAACGATTTATAACTTTGTTTGTGGACCAATTGATGCCACACTTACTTTTACTTCTCCTTTGTTATTAAAAGACCTTGATCTTTTGTCAAGACCGGTTTCGTACATTACCTATTCTGTAAAATCCAACGATGGAAAAAAACATAATGTACAATTATATTTTAGTGCATCTACTGATATTGCAGTTAATGTTCCTTCGCAGGAAGTGGAGGCAAAAAAATATTCTTCATCGAATCTATCTATTTTAAAAGCAGGCACCAAAGAGCAACCTGTTCTGCAAAAAAAAGGTGATGATCTCCGGATCGATTGGGGATATATGTATGTGGCCACTCCTCAAACTGAAAAAGCTACACAATACATCAGCACTGCATCACAGGCAATTACTTCTTTTGTTTATAAAAAAGAAAGCAGCACTGTAGCCGCGGGTAAAAATCTCTTTTTAAACACAACGATTGATTTGGGACAAATAGGAAGTGAGTCAAAAGAGCAATATTTCATGTTGGGATATGATGATATGTATTCTGTTCAATATTTTCATGAAGACCTGCGTCCATGGTGGAACAGAAATGGAGATCAGACGATAGAAAAACAATTATCCATCGCTGCAAAAAATTATAAAAGCGTAATGCAAGAATGTAATGACTGGGATAAGAAAATTTACGATGATCTCGTAAGTGCCGGTGGAAAAACTTATGCTGATATTTGTATCCTCGCTTATCGCCAGAGTATTTCTGCGCATAAATTATTACAAAGTCCGTCAGGAGAAATTTTATTTTTATCCAAAGAAAATTTCAGCAATGGCTCGGTAAATACAGTGGACGTAACTTATCCTTCTGCACCTTTATTTCTTGCTTATAATCCTGAATTATTGAAGGGAATGTTGAATGGCATATTTTATTACAGCGAAAGCGGGCAATGGAAACATCCTTTTGCAGCACACGATTTAGGAACTTATCCAATCGCCAACGGGCAAACTTATGGTGAAGGAATGCCGGTAGAAGAATCAGGTAATATGGTAATTCTTACAGCAGCTATTTCAAAGGTAGAGGGCAATGCGGACTACGCAAAAAAGCATTGGAACACGTTAACCACTTGGGCTGATTATTTGATAAAAGAAGGTTTTGATCCCGTTAACCAATTATGCACAGATGATTTTGCCGGACACCTTGCGCGTAATGCGAATTTGTCTGTGAAAGCGATTGAAGGAATAGGTGCTTACGGAATGATGGCCAGTATGTTGGGTATGAAAGATGTTGGTGAAAGATATACTGACACAGCAAAAGATATGGCGAAGCGATGGATGATTTATGATGATGAAGGCGATCATTATGCATTGACATTTGATAAAGGAAACACGTGGAGCCAGAAGTATAATATGGTTTGGGATAAAGTTTTGAATTTGAATTTATTTCCAAAGGAAGTGATGGAGAAAGAGATCAAATTTTATCTTACCAAACAAAATGAATTCGGATTACCACTTGACAGTCGTAAAACTTATACTAAAAGCGACTGGATCATGTGGACGGCCACGATGACAAATAATCAAAATGATTTTGAAACTTTCATTGATCCGCTTTATAAATATGTAACGGAGACGCCTACACGCGTTCCATTAAGCGACTGGCATGAAACTACCAACGGCAGGCAGGTTGGATTCCAGGCGAGAAGCGTGGTAGGCGGGTATTTTATGAAATTGCTGAATTGGAAGATGAATAGGTGAGTGGTGAATGGTGAGTGGTGAATCGTGAACGGGGTGAATTTGAAAAATATAACTGGGTTTGATCTGAAAAAATTTATTTGAAAATGAAAAAATATTTTCTAATCAGTGCATTATTTTTTATGGGCAATGTGTATGCTCAACGGCCAACAGACGTGGTGAAGCTCATCCAATATACTTTTGATGCCTTCGCGCCGGGTACAGTTAAGATGAAATCAGGCGAGACTTACCAACAAAATCTGAATTATAACATTATCACTAACGAAATGGTATTTGAAGATAATGGTAAATACACTGCAATTGCGGATCCTGCCAATGTAGATACGGTTTGTATTAATGATAGAAAATTTATTCCCTTGAATAATAAGTTTTATGAAGTGTTGGTTGGAGGCAATCTGCCACTGTTGTATGAATCTACAGCATCTGTTACAGAGCCAGGCGTTTCTACCGGTTATGGCGGAACTACTACCACCTCAGCAGCCTCCTCTTATCAGTCGTTGCTAAGGGATGGCAGCGCTTATAATTTGAAATTACCTGAAGGATATAATGTAATTCCGAAACATGAATTCTACATTATGAAAAGCGGGAAACTTGAAAAAGCCGGTAGTGAAAAAAAGCTGGCAAAGCTTTTTCCGGATAAAAAAGACCAGATCAGGGCTTTTGTAAAAAATAATAAAACAAATTTTTCAAAACGTGAAGATGTGACAGAACTGGTAAAACAAATAGAACAATAGATTAGTAAAATCAAAATTTTGAAAATAGACCAAATCACAAAAAACGTATTGGCTGCATGCTTTCTTTTTGTTTGCTATAATTGTTTAAATGCCCAGTCAGCTACAGAAATTTTTAAAGGAAGAATTGATACGCTTAATAAAAATGTCTGTAAATATTTTTATGACAGGGACAATTCTCTTTATTATGAAACCAACCATGTTCAGGGTAATGAGAAAAAACATTCTTACTTATGGCCTTTGTGTGCTTTGATACAAGCCGCTAATGAAGAAGAAGTTTTATATCCTTCAAAAGATTGTATGACACCTGTGATGAACGCTATTCATCAGTATTACAGCGATATTCCACCTGTACCAGGTTACCAGGCTTATGTGACGAAAGAAGAAAAGGATTCCAGGTTTTATGACGACAACCAATGGATTGCCATTGCATGTTTGGATGCTTACAATAGAACTAAAGAGAAAAAATATTTGGATATAGCTAAAATGATTTATCATTTTATGATGACTGGCTATGATACCTTATCAGGGGCCGGTTTATATTGGAGAGAAGATAAGAAAGATTCGAAAAACACATGTTCCAATGGCCCGGGGATTATTGTTGCACTTGAATTGTACAAAATAACCAAACAGCAAAATTATCTTGATACTGCACTGATTTTATACAACTGGGTGAATAAACATTTGCAATCTCCGGATGGACTTTATTATGATAATATTAAAATTCCTTCCTTTAAAATTGATTCTGCGATGTATACATACAACACAGGCACGATGCTGCAATCCAATGTGCTGTTATATGAAATTACCGGGGAAAAAAAATATCTGAATGAGGCAGAACGTATCGCCTCAGCAGCAAAGCAACATTTTTACAAGAATCATAAATTGCCCGGCAACTACTGGTTTAATGCGGTTTTGCTTCGTGGTGAAATTGCGTTGTATAAGATTGATAAAAATAAAGATCATATTCAATTTTTTATAGACGATGCCAACAGGATTTGGAATGAAGAAAAAAATGAAGAGGGATTGGTGGGAAAAAAAGGGAAAAGGAAAAGCCTGATTGATCAGGCGGCCATGATTGAAATATATGCGCGGTTGGCGGAATTGCATATCGATTAATGATGAAATCTTTTGAAAAAAATCAATTAAAACAATAAAGAATGAACCTAAAAAATCTTTCATTAATTGCAACAGTATTTGCCTTTACATTGCTGGCATCATGCAATAATTCTTCATCGGGAGGCGCTGCCAATTCAGATTCGACAATGAATTCAACAAATTCGAAAACGGTTTCTCTTATTTCTGATAAGAATAATTTTGAAACAACTATTGATGGCAAATCAACGCATTTGTATGTTTTAAAAAATCATGACGGCATGGAGGCGGCTATTACTAATTATGGAGGACGCCTTGTAAGCCTTGTCGTTCCTGATAAAAATGGAAAAATGACAGACGTGGTGGTTGGATTTAAAAGCGTGGAAGATTATCAGAAATCTACGGAGCCATATTTTGGCGCTACAATCGGCCGCTATGGCAACCGCATTGCCAAAGGAAAATTTTCATTGGATGGCAAGCAATACCAGTTGTCTGTTAACAATGGAATAAACACATTGCATGGCGGAAAAAAAGGTTTCCAGGATGTGGTTTGGAATGCTGACCAACTCAACGATTCCACTTTACAACTCACTTATTTGTCAAAAGATATGGAGGAAGGTTTTCCGGGAAATTTGAATGTAAAAGTTACTTATTCTTTAACCGGCGATAACGGCTTCAAAGCAGAATATGAAGCTACCACCGATAAGACAACTGTCGTAAATCTGACCAACCATGCTTTTTTTAATTTGAATGGTGAAGGAAGTGGAACGATATTAAACCATACTGTTCAGATATATGCTGATAAGTATAATCCTATAGATTCCGGTTGGATCCCACTTGGCCCGGTTGCCACTGTAAAAGGCACGCCGTTTGATTTTACTAAACCTGTTACCATTGGGGCAAGAATAGGAGAGGATAATATCCAGTTAAAAAATGGAAAGGGCTACGACCATAATTTCGTATTGAACGAAACAAAAGTAAACGGGTTAAATCATGCAACAACTGTTACGGGTGATAAATCGGGAATTGTAATGAATGTGTACACTGAGGAACCGGGATTGCAATTTTACAGCGGCAATTTTATGTTTGGTAAAAATACTTTCAGCGATGGAAGTAAAGATGATTTCAGAACTGCCTTTGCCATGGAAACGCAACACTTTCCGGATTCTCCCAATGAGCCTTCTTATCCGTCAACTGTTTTGAAGCCAGGTGAGGTTTATAAGACATATAGTGTTTATGATTTTTCGACTGCTAAATAAGAGCAAAATAATTTATAATTTTTTGAAAGATATTCTCCCTCTCCTTCGGAGAGCGGTTGGGGTGAGGCTTGCAGTCATTATGATTTTTATAATTGGCAACAAGCAATAAAATTTTAATCATTATGCACAAATTAATTTTCTTCCTTTTTTGTTTGTTTACTGTCTCCGTTAGCAACGGGCAAAAAACATACACCAATCCTTTGCTTCCATCAGGCGCTGATCCCTGGGTTACTTTCCATGATGGATATTATTATTACACTAATACCACAGGTCATAATATCACTTTATGGAAAACTAAAAATGTGGTGGATTTAAAATCAGCAGAAAAAAAAGTAGTTTGGACTCCGCCGGCTACTGGCCCTTACTCCAAAGAAATCTGGGCTCCTGAAATTCATTACCTGCAGGGCAAATGGTATGTTTATTTTGCGGCAGACAGTGGTAATAATTTTGATCACAGGATGTATGTGATAGAAAATGCTTCCAGGGATCCTTTACAGGGAAAATGGGAAATGAAAGGACAATTAAATTTGCCGGAAAATAAATGGGCTATTGATGCAAGCGTGTTTGAAAACAAGAAAAAACTATATGTAATATGGAGCGGTTGGCAAGGTGATGAAAATGGTGAACAGGATATTTTTATTGCCCAGCTAAAAAACCCATGGACTGTTGAAGGCAAACGCACATTGATTTCTGCTCCAACATTGCCCTGGGAAAAACATGGAGATTTAAATAATCCGAACGATGTAAAGCATGTGAATGTGAACGAAGGCCCGGAAATTTTAAAACATGGTGATAAACTTTTTTTGACTTATTCTGCCAGTGGCTGCTGGACTGATTATTACGCGTTGGGCATGCTAACGGCCAGCATACACGCAAATTTATTAGATATTTCTTCGTGGAAAAAATCAGTGCAACCTGTTTTCAAACAATCCCCGGAAAATCATGTGTATGCTACGGGGCACAATTCATTTTTTAAATCTCCTGACGGAACAGAAGACTATATTTTGTATCATGCCAATAGTGCACCTGGCCAGGGTTGCGGCCGCTACCGTTCTCCACGAGTGCAAAAATTTGTATGGAATGCGGATGGTACGCCTGACTTTGGTATTCCGGTGGCATCGGGTGTTCATTTGAATGTTCCATCAGGCACGGATGAGGTGGTTTCAATTAAAAAGAATCCGGTATTTAATTTTAATTTTCCTGATCCCACAGTGATCAATGTAAACGGAATTTATTATGCATACGCTACACAGGGAACTTATGAAGGGAAGTCCAATCATATCCAGGTGGCTTCATCAAAAGATTTGTTTCATTGGAAGTATTTGGGTGACGCCTTGCCGCAAAAACCAAAATGGGCGGCTTATAATTTTTGGGCGCCGGATGTAATTTATGATCCTGCGACGAAGCAATATGTAATGTTTTTCTCAGCAAAAAATAGTGATACCAGTTTAAACATGTGTATCGGCGTTGCTTTTTCAAAAAATCCTGCAGGTCCTTTTATTGACAAAGGCTCGCCAATCCTGCAGGGAAAGGGCTTTTCAAATATTGACCCAATGGCGCTGATCGATCCGAAAACAAAGAAAAAAATTTTGTATTGGGGTTCAGATTTTGCGCCAATAAGAGTGCAGGAATTAAATGATGACTGGAAGAGTTTCAAAAAAGGATCGGCGGCAAAACCTGTTATTTTTCCTGACAAAGAAAATGAATATTCAAAATTAATTGAAGGCGCCTGGGTGGATTATCATAATGAAAAATATTATCTCTATTATTCAGGTGATAATTGTTGTGGTGACCGGGCTAATTATGCTGTGATGGTAGCAAGATCAGATAATCCTTTTGGGCCATTTAAAACATTGGGCGAAGCAAACGGAACGGGCAAGAGTGTTATTTTAGAAAAAGATTCAAGCTGGTTTGCGCCGGGGCATAATTCAATCGTGAAAGACAATAAAGGTAATATATGGATTGCTTATCATGCTATTTGGCCTAACGAAGCGACTGCTGCTCGGCAGGAAGGTAAAAATAAATATGTTCGGCGCGTGATGTGTATTGAGCCTGTTGAATATAAAAATGGGTGGCCGGTAGTAGAAAAAAAATACTAAGAAAAACTAACATACAATTTTTTGGGTAGGTTATTAATAATTCAACGGTTTTGAGTTTTAAAATAAATAGTAAATGAAATAAAAAACGGCTTTATTTATTTCTTTACTTATTAAAATTAAATCTCATGAAATATATTCTTGCTATAGTTTTTATCCATTTAATTCTTATGGGAAAAGCTCAAACCTATTCGGATTTGAGTGCTTATAGCAACGCGAGTGAAGCAAAAATTTCCATAAATAATAATGTATTAACTGCAACCTGGCCCACAGGAAAAAATGAATCAGGGAAATTAGTATTAGATCTTTCAAAAGGGAAACCGCTTTTCAAAAGCGTTCAATTGGGTAACAAAGAAATCGCATCAAGTCTTGACCCTGCGTTTATCATAACGATCGGCAAAAGAGATTTAGTTTCTCAAAACGGGTGGAATATTTTTTTCGATAAAGTACCGTTGAAGCCACATGAATCTTATGTAGTACAATTTGAAAAGGTCAGCGCAAGTGTCAGAACTGAAGGCGCGCATACTGTTATTAGGATTTCAAAAATGTATGCTGCCACTTTTAGTGGTGCACTCGAAATTACTTTATACAATGGAAGCCCGCTGTTTAATGTAGCGGCTGTAATGTCCACTGATATTGATTCTACAGCGATCTTGTATGACGCTGGATTAATAAATAAAGAAAAGATTTGGGATACCATCGCATGGAGCGATACAAAAAAACAAATGCAATATGCCACGCCAAAAGAAAAAGATACTGCAAGAAATCTTGAAGTAAAATATAGGACGGTTGTTGGCGAAAACAATGAAGGAAGCCTGGCCGTTTTTCCTGCGCCGCATCAATATTTTTATCCACTTGACGAGGCTTTTAATTTAAAATTTGTGTGGTATGGAAATAAATACCGGAAAATGTTAGATGGATTTGGCATAGGTATCCGGCAAAAACTGGAAGGGGATAATCGCTTTGTCCCATGGTTCAATGCACCGCCGGGAACTCAACAGCGAATGAACTTTTTTTGCTGGTTAAGCATTGATAAAGCTGCCGTTGCCTTAAATGAAGTGAAGAAATTTACACACGATGATGCTTACGTTCCTTTGCCAGGATATAAAACAATGTGCAGTCATTTTCACAATGAATCTATCATGCATGTTGTGTTGGCAGGAAAGCCAATTCCTGGGCATCCGGACTTTGTAAAAGTTTTTAAAAATGCCGGTGTCAATATTGTTCACCTGGCAGAATTCCATTACACGGCTCACCCGAAAGGCCCTGACAGTAGCCGTTTAAATGAGTTGCATGCTCTGTTTGCACAATGCAAAAGATTATCTGATAAAAATTTTTTATTGCTACCTGGAGAAGAACCGAATGAATTTTTTGGTGGCCACTGGCTGGCATTTTTCCCTAAGCCTGTTTACTGGATCATGTCAAGAAAACCAGATATGCCTTTTGTGACTAACAATTCCAAATATGGAAAAGTGTATCGCGTTTCTGACAAAGAAGATATGTTGAAATTATTACAATTAGAAAATGGCCTGGCATGGACGGCGCATGCACGCACCAAAGGTTCAGTTGGCTTTCCTGATGATTATAAAAATGAACCATTTTTTAAATCGGATCATTTTATGGGTGCCGCCTGGAAAGCAATGCCCGCTGATCTTTCACAACCCCGGCTTGGGAAACGCGTTCTTGATTTAATGGATGATATGAATAATTGGGGAGATAAAAAACATGTGATTGGAGAAGCGGATTTATTTTCTATTGAACCTGAAAATGAAATGTATGCGCACCTCAACGTGAATTATTTGCAATTGGACAAACTGCCAAATTACAAAGATGGCTGGCAGCCTATTTTGGATGCTATGAAAAATGGTAAATTTTTTACTACCACCGGTGAAGTACTTCTTCCTGCTTTTAAAGTGAATGGTAAAACTTCTAACCAAACGATTATGTTGGATGAATCTGCAAATGCTACAATTCAATTAAAAATAGCCTGGACATTTCCTTTAAATTTTGCAGAAATCATTTCCGGGGATGGAAAAAATGTGTACCGGGATCGTATTAATCTTGATACTACAAAAGCTTTCGGTAGAAAAAATTTTACTTTCCATACCATTTTAAAAAACAGGAAATGGGTTAGGGTAGAAGTCTGGGACGTGGCTGCCAACGGCGCTTTCACTCAATCTGTTTGGTTGAAAAACTAAAATATTTTTACTTCCAACGTTAATTAGAAAAATTTATAAAAAGCAATATTTGTTTCTTTGCTCTAATACTTATTCATATCTGATTCAATCTTTTATAGAAATTAAGGTATCAGGCATTCAGTAGTTTGCAAAACTCATATGTTTTGATTAACTTTTCAGTAACCAACCTTTTTGAGTAAGTAATCTTTAAAATCAATATTTTAGCACGATTTCATCGGATAAAAAGAATTAGATGAATGAGAGTTGCCAATATATTTTTATGTACCCCCGGTTTCAACACTAATTTATTTAAATGAAAGATCAAACAAATATCAATCGCCTGGTGGAGATCATGGATGAACTGAGAGAAAAATGTCCATGGGATAAGAAACAAAATATTCACACTTTAAGACAACAAACTATTGAGGAAACATACGAACTTGCAGATGCCATTACAGACAAAGACTGGAGTGCCATTAAGGAAGAATTAGGCGATTTATTGCTGCATGTGGTTTTTTATTCCAGGATTGGTAATGAAGAAAACCAGTTTACCTTGCAGGATGTGATTGATGGAATTTGTGATAAACTGATCAAAAGGCATCCTCATGTTTATGGAAATGTAAAGGTGAATGATGAGGAAGATGTAAAGAAAAATTGGGAACAAATAAAATTGGCTGAAGGCAAAAAATCTGTTTTAAGCGGTGTTCCCAAATCTTTGCCGGCGATGGTGAAAGCAATGAGGATACAGGAAAAAGCGAAACAGGTTGGATTTGAATGGGCCACCAAAGAAGACGTATGGGAAAAGGTGGAAGAAGAAAAACAGGAATTGCTGGAAGCCGTAGCATCTGATAAGAAAGAAAGGATAGAAGAAGAGGCGGGAGACCTCTTCTTTTCTGTCATTAATTATGTACGCTTTTTAAAAGTGGATGCGGAAAATTCTCTGGAGCTAACGAATAAAAAATTCATAAAAAGATTTTGCAGGATGGAAGAGGATGTCCAAAAGAAAGGAATGAGTTTAAGTGAAATGACACTTCCGGAAATGGACGCAATATGGAATGAAATCAAAAAACAAAACCCTCAGACTTGAGTTGGATAAAGAACAATAATTTTTTTAAAAGAAATTCTTTCTTATTGATTGCAGCCGCATGGCTATTCACTTTTGCATTTATCGTTGATAATTACTGGAGTGGAAACTCGTCTTCCAATGCGGCCCAGAAAGCGATTCAAAAGGACATCAATCATAAGCTGATAAAAAGTAACGCTTTTTATATTGATTCAGACCTCATCAATAAAATTCTAATTGGAAAATATTCTGAAGAAGAATTGCAGCAACTGGTAGATAAAAAATATTTTATTTTTATTTACAGAATTGGGGCTGATAGTAACAAATTGTATCCTGTCTTTTGGAATACACAGATCATCGCGCCTGACTTGTTTGCACTTCATTCAGATAGCGGAATTAGTTTTAGAAAATTATTGAATGGCTGGTACGTAATTAATAAGAAGACTTTTAAAAGTTCTTCAGGCGCCTTTTATAAAATCATTTTCCTTATTCCGGTAAAGTGGAATTATTATATTCAAAATCAGTACCTGCACAATTCTTTTGTCGCTGAAAATAATATAGAAAAAACCTATGACATAACGCTTACGCCCACGAGACACGTCATTAAAGATTTGCAGGGCAAAACATTATTTTATCTGCGCCAATCTACCAACCCGGTGTCGCATGATAATACGTTGGCTATGATTCTGAAAATATTGGCTTCTATATTGGTACTGGTTTTTATTCATCGTACCGCTTATTACTATATTCAGAAAAAAGGCTTCTGGACTGGCTTAGCTGTACTTCTCATTCCTCTGCTTATTTTAAGAGTTTTAAGTTATTTATTTCCTATCCCATTAAATTTTAAAAGCCTTGAATTATTTGATCCTTCGGTATATGGAGCCAATTTTATTTTAAGTTCTCTGGGTGATCTGCTTATCAATTCAATTCTTTTCATTTGGGTGGTTTTGTTTGTCAGATATCACTTCAAATTTGATTTTTCAAAAATTAAGTTCAAATCAGATATTGTAAGATATTCAGCAATTGTTTTCATTTGCGCTCTGATGGTAGCCATTACGTTGCTGGGCAGTTTTACGGTACAAAGCCTGGTGGCCGATTCACAGATTTCTTTTGATGTGATAAATTTCTTTACCATCAATATCTATAGTGTTATCGGTTTCCTGGTTCTAAGTTGTGTGGCTACAGGCTATTTTTTCCTCATCACCTTATTGCTTCAGCCATTGAACATTTTTGTTGGAAAAAAAAGATATCAATTGTATCTCATCCTGACTATCGTGGGGCTTGTCTTTTTAACTTTTAATCTTCATTCAGTTCATTTAAGCGCTAACCTGGCTGCATTTATTTGGTTATTGTTATTTATTTACCTGCTTAATTTTAGGTTTCTTCTGCTACAGGCTTATCATCTGGTTTCGTCCAAATTTATTTTTTGGGTTTTCTTTTTTTCAGTTTCTATCACAGCAATAATTGTTTTGCAAAATCGGAGTAAGGAACTGGAGGACCGGAAGCATTTTGCCGAAAACCTGGCTAATAAAGCAGATCCGTCAGGCCCAGTTATCGTTAGTATTATCTTAAAAGATTTTAACAACGATTATCTCTCAGCCGTTTTTGAAAGATTTAAAAATCCTTTTGAAAACCGGTATTTAAAAGACAGTTTGATCAATGAAAATTTTTCCGGCTACCTGGATAAATATGACACCCGTATTTATACTTTTAATGCGGCTGAAATGCCTTTGTTTAATGAGGATTCCACTACTTTCAATGCATTGAATGCGATCATTCAAACCCAGGGACAACCCACGGATATTCCCGATCTTTTTTATTATGATATATCCTACGACCGGTTTAACTACATCAGTAAAAAAAAGGTTACCAATGCGGATGGCTTAAAACTTGGGTATGTTTTTATTATTTCAAAACCTAAGAGATATAAAAGCGACGCATTGTATCCTGAACTTTTTTCAAAGGGTAATAATAACTCCATTGAAAGTTCACCCGTATATGCCTTTGCAGTTTATAATAATAATAAATTAAGCAGCAGCTACAATGATTATCCTTTTACCACCAATATTGACAACAATGATTTTACTTATAATGAATTCAGGATTGCAAAAAATAACGGTTATGAAGAATTGTGGTACAAGGCAAATGCCGATAAGGTAATTGTAATTGCGCGCCAGGATAGATTTTTTGTAGAATCTGTTACTCTGTTTGCCTGGTTATTTTGTTCCTTTTTGTTGATTGCCATATTCTTTAACCTTGCGCATCATTTCCTAACTGAAAGAAGATTAAATTCTGATTTCAAATCGCTGTTCCAATTAAATATTCGTACCCAGGTTCATGGAACTATAATTCTGATCAGCGTTTTTTCTTTTATAGTTATCGCTACTACCACTATCCTGTTTTTCATAAACAGATACCACAGTAACAACAGGGAAAAATTAAGCCGTACCATTCATGTAATGGAAAATGAACTGCGGAGTTCAATTGATACAATGCCTATAAATAACTACCAGTTGGTGGCTTTAGATAGCCTGTCGGGAAATAAACTAGCTGAAACTATCAATAAAATTTCCAATGTTCATGCTACAGATCTGAATGTTTATGATCTTAACGGAAACCTTAAAGTTTCTTCAGTACCGTTACCTTACAACAAGGGTATTGTAAGCGAAAAGATGGATCCGGTTGCTTTCTATCACTTAAGTAAACTTAAAGATGTTCAATATTTCCAGGAACAGAAAATAGGAAGCCTTCAATATCTCAATAATTATGTCCCGGTCCGAAATGAATCGGGTAAGGAATATGCATACATCAACATTCCTTATTTTGAATCACAAAATAAATTGCAGGACGAGATATCCAATTTTTTGGTAACGATTATTAATCTGAATGCATTTATTTTTTTAATCGCGGGTATTATTGCACTTTTCATCACCAACCGGATCACCCAATCGTTTTCTTTGATCAGCGATAAAATGAAAAAGATCAATCTGGAAACCGGTAATGAAGAAATTGTCTGGAACAGGCAGGATGAGATCGGCGACCTGGTTAAAGAATATAACACGATGGTAAAGAAACTGGATGTAAGCGCCAAAATGCTTGCCCGCAGTGAGCGGGAAGGCGCATGGCGTGAAATGGCAAGGCAGGTTGCTCATGAAATAAAGAATCCTCTTACCCCAATGAAGTTAAACCTTCAATACCTGCAAATGGCAATTGAAAAAAAATCGCCTGAAGTAAAAAATATTTCCTTATATGTTTCGCAGATCCTTCTGGAGCAGATAGACCATCTTTCTCAAATTGCCGGTGATTTTGCCCAGTTTGCTAAAATCGGAAATGCACACAACCAGGTTTTTGATGTAAACCAGATGCTCGAAAATTCAATCACATTGTATTCAACCAATGATGAAGTGAAGGTGAATGCCACATTGTACCCGGAAGAGATATTGATTGAAGCAGACAAAACACAGATCAACCGGCTTTTTACCAATCTTCTTCAAAATGCAGTGCAATCTGTTCCCGATCACCGGCAAGTAACCCTGCAAATTAAAAGTGATTTAAACCTGGACAAAGTTATTATTTCTATTAAGGATAATGGAAATGGTATCCGTGCTGAAATGGTGAATAAAATATTCGCTCCTAATTTTACCACCAAAACTTCAGGAACAGGCCTTGGGCTTGCCATGTGCAAGGGCATTGTTGAAACGCTGAATGGCCATATCTGGTTTGAAACCAAAGAAGGAGAATGGACTTGTTTTTATGTGGAATTACCTGTTGCTAAAACTGATACTATCCAGGCATAACGGTAATGGATATACGGTTTTATTATCATAGTAAATCAACAAATACCTGCAATTTTTATTTCCCTTGTCTGCATTAATATTTTAAACCTTGAGTTTGGATTTTTGATATTCATGTGCTTTTCAATCCAATTTTTTGGAATCATGTTTTTTAATTTTTAACATTTTAAAAATGCGGTGGGAAGTTTGTAAGATGAGATCTCCCGGAATTTTATTTTTTTTAGAAATCATCTAAAAATTTTTTAGCAAGGTGTTTTTCGAAAAATTTTTCACGAAAAATTCTTTTATCCGGAAATTACGTATAGGTATAACCGTTAGTCTGGATAGCTTTGTTCAATTATTGAACATGGATTTGAATTAAAAAAAAATTCCATGAATATTCAGCCACTTTGAAAGCAATAAGAACGTTGCCACCTTTTTAATTTATAATGGAAGAAATTAAATACCGGAAATAAATCAGAAATAGGGTATTACGATTTTAACCTGGAATTGGTGTAATCCTTTACTGTGATGAGTTTGAAGATGTATATAATAAAAAAGTCCCGCTTGCACGGGACTTAAAGTATTTAAGAAAAATAAAAATTATTTTTTCTTAGGAGCTGCCTTTTTAGGAGCGGCTTTTTTGGGAGCAGCTTTTTTAGGAGCGGCTTTTTTAGCAGCTGACTTTTTAGGAGCAGCTTTTTTAGGAGCAGCTTTTTTAGGAGCGGCTTTTTTCGGGGCAGCCTTCTTAGGCGCGGCTTTTTTTGCAGTTGCTTTTTTAGGAGCAGCTTTTTTTGCAGTTGCCATGTTTTTAGAATTTAATTGTTAGTAAATAAAAACTAAAATTAAAAACATTTTGTTAACTGCCAAAACTTATTTGATTTTTTTTTATGCGGTAGCTTCTGCGGGGTTTACAGAAACAACAGTTTTATCGCCTTTAGTCTTTCGGAATTCAACGACACCGTCAGTAGTGGCGAAGATGGTAAAGTCTTTTCCAAGTCCTACATTTTTACCAGGATGATAAACTGTGCCGCGTTGGCGAAGAATAATATTTCCTGAGGCAGCGGCCTGGCCACCAAAAATTTTTACGCCTAATCTTTTGCTTTGTGAATCGCGTCCGTTTTTTACTGAACCTTCACCTTTTTTATGTGCCATTATTCTTAAATTAAAAATGATCCTAATTAAAATTGAAAATCAATATTCAGCTCTTTTAAAAAAATTGCTTATGCAATTCCTGTTACTTTTATGTGGGTATATTGAGTACGGTGACCGTGCTTTTTCCTGAATCCTTTTCTTCTTTTCATTTTGAAGGCGATCACTTTTTCACCCTTCACCAAATCATTCAATATTTCTGCCTTGACTTTTACATTTGCATCGCCACCAACAGAAACTTTTCCATTGTTGTCGTGCAGAAGCACTTCTGAGAACTCAACTTCATCACCTTGTTTTCCTGCAAGATGAGGCACATATAAACTTTGGCCTGGTGCAACTTTAAACTGCTGGCCGGCGATTTTAACTATAGCAAACATACTTTTCCAATTTTTGGAGTGCAAATGTAAGATAATTTCATGCAAATTCTACTACTAAATATTATTTAAATGACTTCTATTTTAATTTCTTCCATAAAACAGGATAATTTAACTTAAAAAAATCAAGCTTTGCAGATATAAACAGGGTTTTTTACTTTCGCAAACTCAAATATTTACATGGCGATTCTGAAAAAAGTGCTTCATTTTTTCTTCAGCATTTATGGTTTTGTGGTTTTTTTAACATGGATGTTGATCCTAATGCCATTTTTTATCTACGCTTTTCTCCAAAATCCGGTAAAAGGCGGTAATATGGTGTATAGAATTTCCCGGTTTTGGGCGGATGCATTTTTCCTTATGACAGGTATCAGTTATTCTAATATTGAAGAAGATTTTCATGATTTAAATGAGGAGTATATTTTTGTGAGCAATCATATTTCTTATCTTGATATTCCGATGATGATGAAGGTAATCAGGCGGCGGAATATCAGGATTTTAGGGAAAGCCGAAATGAATAAGATCCCTGTTTTTGGAGCCATTTATAAAAGAGGAACTGTTTCAGTAGATAGATTGAGTGCAAAAGCCCGTTCTAATAGTATGTTTGAATTAATTAATTTTTTGGATAAAAAAATTTCTGTTTTTATTTGTCCTGAAGGAACTTTTAATACTACCCGCTATCCTTTGAAATCATTTTATGACGGGGCTTTTCGAATTGCAATAGAAACTCAAAAACCAATCCTGCCTATATTATTTCTCGACACTTATGACCGTCTCAATTATAAAAGTATATTTTCATTGACCCCCGGGAGGAGTAGAAGCGTTTATCTTGCACAAATCAAAACTGAAGGATTGACGATTGAAGATTTACCTTTCTTAAAGGAAAAAGTATTCAGGCAAATGGAGGAAGCGTTGATCCGATACCAGGCAAGCTGGATCAAAGAAAAATAGCCTTGTCGTATGCTCTCAATATATTTGCAGCAATGATGGCTGAAAATCCTAAAGAGCAAAATCTTTTTAATGAGAAAGATGATAAAACCTCCACATGGCTGGAGGTTATATTGCCTTTGGCGATTCCCAAAACCTATACTTATTCTGTTCCTGTAAATTTAATTAAGAAAATAAAACCTGGTTGCAGGGTAGAAGTGGTTTTCGGAAAAAATAAAAAGTATTCTGGGATTATTAAATCGATTATAAAAGAAAAACCTTCCTATGCCACCAAAGATATTTTGAATGTGATAGATGATGCGCCGGTGATTTTTCCACAACAATTGCAACTTTGGAAATGGATCAGTGACTATTATATGTGTTCAGAAGGGGAAGTAATGGCCGCAGCATTGCCCAGCCATTTAAAGCTCAGCAGCGAAACGATTCTGATTTATAATGAAGAATATGGGGAAGATTTTTCTGATCTTGACAATGAAGAATACCTGGTGGCCGAGGCTTTACTTATCAAAAAGGAATTACGAATTAATGAAGTGCAACAGGTTGCTGGCATGGCGCATGTTTATCCACTGATAAAGAAACTGATTGAAAAGCGTGTCTGTTTTGTTTGGGAAGCTTTCACTGATAAGTTCAAAGAAAAAAAGGAAAATTATGTTTTGCTCAATCCTGAATTTTCATCCGAAGAAGCGTTAAATAAATTAATGAATGATGATTTGATAAAAGCTCCGAAACAACTGGAATTACTTTTGAGTTTCCTGCATTTTTTAAAAACAGAAGGGGAGGTGTCACAGGCAAAGCTTTTAAAAAAATCAGGTGCGACTGCTGCACAATTGAAAAGCCTTGTAGAAAAAAATATTCTTTTTATTGAAAAAAGAAATACGGATCGTCTTCCATCTCTTCCTCCTAAAATGAATGTGCAATTTCAATTGAATGATTCGCAGCAAAAAGCCCTGGAAGAAATAGATCAGGGTTTTAAGGAAAAAGAAGTTTGCCTTTTGCATGGCATCACCAGCAGCGGCAAAACCCAATTATATATTAAGCAAATTGAAAAGATCGTTGCTGAAGGTAAACAGGTCTTATATCTTTTGCCTGAAATTACTTTAACGGCACAAATCATCAGGCGTTTGCAATTTTATTTTGGAGGAAATATTGCTATCTATCATTCTAAATTTAACAATAATGAAAGAATAGAGATTTGGAACAAAATAAAATCAGGAGAATTAAAAATTATTCTTGGAGCCAGAAGTGCGTTATTTCTTCCTTTTAAAAATCTGGGTTTAATCATTATTGATGAGGAACATGATTCTTCCTTTAAACAACAGGATCCGGCGCCACGATATAATGCACGTGATGCCGCTGTTTATTATGCTTCACTTTTTCATGCAAAAGTTTTGATGGGAAGTGCAACGCCTTCCCTGGAAAGTTATTTTAATGCATTAAAAAATAAGTATGCCCTGGTTACGCTCGCTGAAAGATTTGGCGGAAGCCAGTTGCCTGAAATCAAAATTATAGATACAAAAACAGTGGCGGCATCAAAAAAAGCAAAGGTTATGATTTCGCCGCAATTAAAAGCACAAATTGAAAATGCTTTGCAAAATGATAAACAGGTGATCCTTTTTCAAAACCGGCGGGGATATGTGCCTTTACTTATTTGCGGAACCTGTGGTTTTATTCCACAATGCCAGAATTGTTCTGTCACCCTGACCTTGCATAAATATTCCAATAAATTGCATTGCCATTATTGTGGGAATACTTATCCGAAGCCGACTACCTGCCCTGCTTGCGGAAGTGTAAACTGGATGGAAAAAAATTTTGGTACCGAAAAAATTGAAGAGGAACTGACTGAAGATTTCCCCAATAACAGGATTGCAAGAATGGATGTGGATTCGGTTAAAGGTAAAAACGCACATGATACTTTGATCAAATTATTTGAACAGCACCGGATTGATATTTTGGCGGGGACTCAGATGGTGGTTAAGGGACTCGACTTTGAAAAAGTAGGACTGGTAGGGGTTTTGGATGCAGACGGATTATTATCTTTTGCTGATTTTCGGGTGAACGAAAGAGCGTTTCAAATGATGGAACAGGTGAGTGGCAGAGCTGGCCGCAAAACCGAAAAGGGATTGGTGCTGATCCAGGCTTCGAAATTAGATCATCCTGTATTGTTGTTTGTGCAGCAACATGATTACGAAAAATTTTATAATTATGAATTGGCAATGAGGAAACAATTTTTTTATCCTCCTTTCAGCAGACTGATTCGTATTGTTATTAAACATTCTATAAAGGAATTGACGTTTGAAGCAGCGGAGGTTTTGAACAACAGTTTGGCAAAGGATTTTGAAAATATAGTGGGACCTGCTGCACCTGTTGTCAACCGTATACGCAATAAATATTTAATGGAAATTTTACTTAAGCTTAAAAAGGATGCGGCTAATCTACAGTTGCAAAAAAAAGTGATCAGGAACCATATTGATCTTTTAAAAGCAGAGAAAAGATATAGAAGTGTGATGGTAATTGCTGATGTGGATCCTTTGTAAAAAGATAAAATCAAAATAACAAGAATTTATTTCTTTACTGCCTGGGCTTATTGCCGGCTTCCTCTCTTTTTTCATATTCGGCTTTAAGTTCGCGTGCCATATCCATCATTTGGTCATAATGGTAATAATAAATTCCTGATTTGTTTTTTTTGCTTTCATAAACCATAGCCGCTGCAACAGTATTCGCTCCAATTGCATGATATTTACTGAATGGGCCCAGAAATAAAAAGGAAAGAAGATCCATTATCGCTTGTGCGAATTGTTCTTTAAACCGAAGTTCATTCCTCTTTCCATTTAAAAGGGAAGGTTGAAAAATGCTGATACTTTCAAATGGAATTTTTTTCAAAGAATTTTCTGTCTTGCCTTTTAAGCTCAAATAGAAATTGGAAGACTTTTCATTTGCCCCCACGGATGAAATGATCAGGAATTTTTTGAAATGATGCGCAATGCCAATATTGGCAGCATTTACAGGAATATCATGATCTATTTTTTCATACAAAACTTTATTGCTTTTCACTTTTTTTTGAGTAGTGCCTATACAGGAAAATATTACATCACCTTCTCCCATCTTTTGAGTAAAATCATTTTTGTCATTAAAATCAACAAGATATTGCTGTAGCTTTGGATGGGCTATCTTAATTGAATTTCTTACTAATACCCGGACAGTTTTAAAGTCTTTATCATTTAATAAATTTTGCACCAGGAGGCTGCCTGTTAAACCTGAAGCTCCAAGAACCACTGCTGTTAGTTCTTTCATATTTTGCTATTTTGCCCTTAATTTTATTTCTATGCAAGTTCATCAAAATTATCCACTCGAGAAATTTAATACGTTTGGAATACGCGCATATGCCCAATTTTTTTCCCGGTTTTCTTCTTTGGAAGAACTAAGGGGAATACTGGATGAAAACGTTTACGAATCAAGGCTTATTCTTGGAGGCGGTAGTAATATTCTGCTTACAAAAGATTTTGAAGGCTTTGTTTTAAAAAATGAAATTCAGGGGATTGACATTGTACATGAAAATGAAGAATTTGTTTTTGTTCGTGCAGGAGCAGGAGTTAGATGGCACTCATTGGTTACATTTTGTGTAGATCATAATTTTGGCGGAGTTGAAAATCTTTCGTTGATCCCCGGTAATGTGGGAGCTTCTCCGATGCAAAATATAGGCGCGTATGGCGTTGAGGTCAAAGATGTTTTTTATGAACTGGAAGCTTTGCATGTAAAAGAAAAGTCTGTTGTAAAATTTCGCACAGATGATTGCCATTTTGGTTACCGTGACAGTGTTTTTAAAAATAAATATAAAGACCAGTTTGCTATTTTAAAGGTTACTTATCGGCTCAGAAAAAAACCAGAATTTAATATTTCCTACGGGGCTATTAAGGAGGAATTAGAAAAAATGAAAGTAGAAAATCTGAGTAGTAAAGCCATTTCCGATGCAGTGATACATATCCGTACTTCTAAATTGCCCGATCCCGCTATGTTAGGCAATGCGGGTAGTTTTTTTAAAAATCCGGTACTTACCAAATCCAAATTTATTTCTATCAAAGATTTAATGGACGATATTAATATTCCATTTTATTCTGTTGAAAAAGAAAATTATAAAATACCTGCAGGCTGGTTGATAGAGCAGTGTGGTTGGAAAGGGTATCGGAAGGGAGATGTCGGCTGCTATAGCAAACAGGCGCTCGTGCTGGTTAATTACGGAAATGCAACAGGTCAGGAAATTTATGATTTAAGCGAAGAAATAAAAATTTCTGTTGAAGAAAAATTCGGGATTTCCCTGGAAAGAGAAGTGAATATTTTATAACGCTTTTGTAGTAGAACAATAAATAATCCTATTTTTTATTTTAATAAAAAGACCTGAAAATATCAGGCCTTCTAATGGGTCAGTAGTCCGGTGCGAACCGGAAACAGATTTTATTTTTTTGTAAAAGTGTAGGTGATGGATCCAGTGCTGTCAGTGCCCGCATTTATCATAGATGTAGCCGTAAAACTATTGCTGCTAATTGGGCCTAAATTGAGTTTATAGCCGCTTTCCACATTTTTTGGCTTCATGCCGTTTAATTTTTTAAATTCAAATTGAGCATTCTCATCCTTTTCTTCTATGCCCCAGTAAATATTTTCTTTGGTTCCGTTATTGAGTGTAAATGAGCCATTCCCATTTCTTACCAGATTCCAGGTGCTGCCCTTAAAATCAGAATAAGGCGCTTCGTCAAACACTGTGGTAACCTTAAAGCCGGAAGGCACATTCACATTGATGTCTGAAATAATCCACGTACCTGAAAGATGATTCCTGTTGGGTTTTAGATTAGTGGCATTTTTTGAAGAGCTACAACTGATTAAAAAAATGACAAAAAAAATTGAAACGATAAATGAAATATTCTTTTTCATGATCAGATACATTGGTTTATCGGATAATTACACAAATCCTGCCAAATCTTTTTTAATTCAATATCCATCTATAGTAAACCGGTAAAAAAGAAAGATTTTTATATTTAGCGGAATTCAATTGCCTTCACAGGTTGAATTTTTTTGATCAGCAAAGAAGGGATTACAAGCATTAAAAAACAAATGATCAAGGTGACGGCATCGACGGCTACAACCTGCCACCACACAATATCTGCGTGTGCTTCTTTCATGAAATAAGCCTCTTCATCCAGTTTGATAAAGCCAGTCCATTGTTGCAAATAACAAATTCCCAAACCCAAAATGGTTCCGGCAATCACGCCTGTAATTGCAATGATCGTGGTGTTGTAAAGAAATATTTTTTGAATGATACTATTTTTTGCTCCGATTGCTTTTAATAT
>JBIQMJ010000006.1:0-10101 GCA_044463445.1 Segetibacter koreensis | reverse complement strand
CCATTGTTGTTCTTTCCAAAACCAAAATTATCAGACAGGTGATTAGATTCACCACCGCCACGACCATCATTATGACTAATAAAATACTTTTAATTCTTCCCTGGAGATTAAGCCAATCGAATATATTGGGATAAATTTCCTGTATGGTTTTGCTGTACCATCTTCCGGGCAGTTGTTCTGAATCGTATAGATAATTATTTACCGCATCAGTTTGTTTATAATCTTTCAGGAAGATTTCGTAGCCGCCTATTTCGTCAGCATTCCAATCGTTGAGTCGTTGAATTAATTTAATATCCCCAATACAAAAATTATGATCATATTCATCGATCCCGGTTTTATAAATTCCTGCTATATTTAACTTTCTCGCCCGTTGGCTCCCGTCACTCTGAATAAAGAGAATGATCACGCTGTCGCCCACATTCGCCTCCAACTGGTTGGCTGTGTACGCTGAAATATCAATGTCTTTGCTATAGGCGCTGTCTTTAAATGAAATCCATTTTCCTTTTTGTAAAAAGGAATTTAGCCGCGTAAAATCAAAACTGCTGTCAATGCCCTTCATTAACACACTTTCGATATCATCTTTAAATCGTATGATGGCAGATTTTGTAGCATAGCGGGCTACGTTTTTTACCTGTGGAATTTGTTTTAAAAAAGTTTCAAGGGTATCGTTCCTTTCGATTGGTGTTTCTTCCGCAATATTTGCCTGTGTTAATACATTTTGCTGAACACGGATATGGCCCCAAAAACTAAAAACTTTATTACTGATTACATTCTGGAAACCATTCACAAAACTCAGGGCTACAATCATTACTGCTACGCTTATCATGGTAGCAATGATTGCCAGGCCAATAATAAAGCGGGAAAAAGTTTTTTGTTTATTAAAGGCAATGCGCCTGGCAATAAATGAAGAAACGTTCAAAAGGCCTAAATTTGATTTCTGTAAAACTAATTTTTTTTAAAACATTTAAATGAAATCATTCAAAGTTGTTTTGATTTTCCTGTTTTTGGTAGTTGGTAATAATCTGTCAGCGCTGAACCCGGATAGCATTTTTGTAAAAAATATAAAAACCGTAAGGCTTTATACATTAGGCAACCAGCTTACCATGCCCGTAATTCATTTAAAAGAAAATGATCAGCTTCAATTGCAGTTTGATGATCTTGACGCGGATGTAAAATATTATTATTATACCTATCAGCTTTGTAACAGTGACTGGACTCCGGCCAATATTGGAATTTTTGAATACCTGAAAGGTTTTACACAGGAGCGAATTACCAATTATCGTTTTTCTTCTATTGCCCATATTCGCTACACCCATTATGAAGCAATTTTACCAGATCAGTCTATGTATCCAAACCGTACGGGTAATTACATTCTTAAAGTATACCTGAATAATGACACTTCACAAATAGCCTTTACAAAAAGAATAATGATCGTAGATAATAAGGCGTCGGTTGTGGCCAGAGTTGTCAAACCTGCTTCACCTGAATTTTTTAATACGCATCAAAAAGTAGATTTTTCTGTTGATGTAAAAGCATTGCAATCATTTAGTGCACCTCAGCAAATAAGAGTAGTATTACTTCAGAATTATAGATGGGATAAGGCTATCACGAATTTAAAGCCAACTTTTATCCGTGGCAGTTCACTGGAATACAACACTGCCAATACTGCTATTTTTGGCGGAGGAAAGGAATGGCGTTGGCTGGATGTAAGGGATTTTCATTTGCAAAGCGACAGGGTACTTACAGCAGATTATAAGAAGAATTCTACCGATATATTTTTGCGGTCTGATTTTCCCTTATCGACACAGCAATATATTTATTACCGTGACCTGAACGGAATGTCTTCTATTGAAGCTATCCGGGGTGTGAATCCATTTTATGAAGGAGATTATGCCACTGTTTATTTTTCATTTGCTCCTCCTAACGGTCAGGCATATACGAATAAAAATATTTATCTTTTTGGGCAATTAACTAATTACAATTATATCGATAGTCTTCAGATGAAATTTGATCCTGCAAAATCCGTGTACGAAACTCATCTTTTATTAAAGCAGGGATATTATGATTATACTTATGTAGCCGTGGATAAAGACAATCCCTTTGTGCGTTCAGAATTAGATGGTAATTATTTTGAAACGGAGAATGTTTACACGATCCTTGTTTACTATCAGCCATTTATTGGCAGAGCAGATGAATTGATTGGAGTGTATTCTTTAGATTCCCGGACAACCCAGCAGGGACTAGGCTTTTAAAATAAATTTTTTTTGACAAGGTTTTATAAGAATTTAATGGTTGTATTTTAGTTTTGTTATATTCACTGATATTTACTCATTCTGTAACCTTTTAATTTAAATATAATGAAAAAAATTCTCGCCATCCCTGCACTATTAATTATGGGATTCATTTCATGTAATTCTGGTAATTCCAACGAAACTACTGCCAGTACTGATTCTACAATGACTATGGACAGTTCACATGCCTCAATGAACATGTCATCTGAAACCAATATGCCCGAAGTCCCTTCAGGCGCCTCTGTTAATTTTAAAAATTTGAAAGACGGTGAAACAGTTTCTTCCCCGGTTAAAATAGAAATGGGCGCCACTGGAATTTCAATTGATTCTGCCGGGGCCGTAAAGCCGAACTCTGGCCATTTTCATATTTTAATTGATGCGGAAGATTCCATACCGACAGGAGTGGTTGTTGGGAAAGATAGTACTCATCTGCATTTTGGAAATGCTCAACAAGAAACTTCTCTTACTCTTTCTCCCGGAAAACACAAGCTGGTTTTACAATTTGCTGACGGAGCTCACCGGTCTTATGGAAGTAAACTGGCGACAGCGGTTACCGTTAATGTAAAGTGATTGCAGCAATTGAAATTGAATGAAAGTAATTTTCATCAACCCTTAAAATGTTTCAGAAGTATTTTTGATTTGAGCTTTTTTCGAATTAAGAAATGTTCTCTTATTTAATTTAAGTGCCTCTTGCAAAAAAAGAATATGAATTTAAAATAGCAGCTTTAATTTAATAAGTAAAATAAAAATCGGGTTTATTTATTGGTTTACTGCTGCAATTTTATTTTCAATCCTTATATTTGCGCCCCGGCAAGTCTTATACGGCCAGCTCCTACAGAACTCCCCCAGGATCGGAAGATAGTAAGGGTATGCGGTTGAGCGGTGCGATGTAAGTAACTTGCCGGTTTTTTTTTCTGAAAATCCAGCAGTAAATCCCTGGCCGGATTTTCTTATTTAAAACTTTTTCACTTTTTGATTTAGCCTTTCAATTGCTTTAGTATTTTTCCAATTTCTAAACTCTTCTAAACTTCTCTAATCACTTCTAATCCATAAACAATATATTTGCAAAATTTTAAATCATAAAACGTAACTTATTATGAAATATTTTATTGACACGGCAAATCTTAATCAGATAAAAGAAGCTAATGATTTGGGAATTCTTGATGGAGTAACTACAAATCCCACGTTGATGGCTAAAGAAGGGATTAAAGGAGAAGAGGCTGTGCTTAATCATTATAGAACCATTTGTGAAATTGTTAAAAATGGAGATGTAAGCGCGGAGGTAACTGCAATAGATTTTAAAAATATTGTGGAACAAGGTAAAAAGCTCGCTGCTCTTCATAAAAATATTGTTGTAAAAGTTCCTATGATTCCTGAAGGGGTTAAAGCGATAAAATGGTTTACAGATAATAATATCCGCACCAATTGCACATTGATCTTCAGCGCGGGACAGGCAATGATCGCCGCAAAAGCCGGTGCAGCTTATGTTTCACCTTTCATTGGCAGAATTGATGACAGTGGCTGGGACGGGCTGGAACTGATTCAGCAGATTGCAAATATTTTTGCAATACAGGGAATTAAAACAGAAATTCTTGCCGCATCTATTCGTAATTCGTTGCATATTATTCGCTGCGCTGAAGCAGGCGCCAATGTTTGTACCTGCCCATTAGATTCTATTGTCGGATTGACTAAGCATCCGCTGACAGACATCGGGCTTGCTAAATTTATGGAAGACGCTAAAAAATTTGAATAATAATTTCAATAAAAAAAATGCGCTGTTGTTATTGCAAACTTCAGCGCATTTTTTTTGGGGTGTAATCAAAGGGGTTATTTTCTGGCCTTTCGTGGCCTGGAACTATTTCCTTCATGTAATATTTCGTCGATTGTCTTTAACTTCTTTGGATCTGGAATCTTTTTAATATAAATATCAAATTGTCTGAACATAGCGGGATTTGATTTTAAAACTGCTTTAATATTCACTTTATCTTTCGGAAAATCCGGTGGAAGATAAAGTGAGTTGCCATAAAATTTTCCATCACTTGAATAAAAAATTATATCAGTAGTGTCTAAAGGCAAATATCTGCCGTTACTAAGTTTCCCGTCAATATTGATATAATTGTAGGTTCCTTTTTTGAGACTGTCTGTGTAAAGATGAACATAAATGCTGTCGATCTTTTGAGCCCTTAGAAAAGAGGAAAATAAAACCATTGAAAAAAATAAAACTATTCTCAATATTGATGAATTTATAGTCAGACCAAATTTAAGAAGAGAGCGTTGCATAAGAATCTGTTTTATGATAATTTTTTAATTTTAAAAAAAAATTTGTTGGTTAAAAATTTTCATTTCATCTTTGCCTCCGTCAATGAAAATCAATAACACATACAATAGCTGGTGGCACACGATCTGAAGATTGTGCCGAATTGCTATTATTTGTGAAAAAAATAAATACTACACCCCGGCATTAAGCCGGGGTTTTTTTATGTTATGAAAAAAATTGAATTAAAAACCACATCAAAAAAATTATTGGCAGATGTGTATACGCCTGTCGGAATTTATCTTCGCCTTCGTGATCGTTTCCGGGATGCCATTCTTTTGGAAAGCGCCGATTTTCATGGGGGTGAAAACAGCTATTCTTTTATTGGAATTAATGCTGTCGGAGGAATTGAAATTAAAAATTTCAACGAGATTGAGTATAAATTCCCAATGTATGACGCTAAGAAAATTTCAATTAATTCGTCTACAAAAGTCAGTGATGAGATTTGGAATTTTATGCAGCATTTTGATATTACAGAACCTGCATCAATGCCTGTAAGTATGGCCCAGGGATTGTTTGGCTATACTTCTTTTGATGCGGTACAGTTTTTTGAAACTATAAAATTCAATTCTTCTGAACCGTCCGTTCCTTTGATACGCTACCGTCTTTATCAATATGTGATTGCAATTAATCATTTTAAAAATGAATTATTCATTTGTGAAAATCATATTAAAGGACTTGAGAGCGAATTGGAGATGATTGAAAATATTATAAAAAGTAAAGACGTTCCGACTTTTCCTTTTGCTGCTGTAGGCGGGGAGACTTCTCCGTTGACTGATAAGGAATATGTGGGCATGGTAAAGAAAGGAATTGCAAGTTGTGAAAGAGGGGATGTGTTCCAGGTGGTTTTGAGCAGAAAGTTTCAACAAAAATTTTCAGGCGATGATTTCAATGTTTACAGGGCTTTGAGAAATATAAATCCAAGCCCTTATCTTTTTTATTTCGATTATGGCAATTATCGTTTATTCGGCAGCAGCCCTGAAGCGCAATTGAAAGTGAAAAATAATATTGCGATCATGCATCCAATTGCAGGAACCTTCAGGCGGACAGGTAATGACGCACAGGATGAAGAATTGGCTGAAAAATTATTAAAAGATAAAAAAGAAAACGCTGAACATGTGATGCTGGTTGATTTGGCCCGAAATGACCTTAGCCATCAATGCAGCAATGTTACCGTTAGCCATTTTTGTGAAGTCCAATATTTTTCCCATGTCATTCATTTAGTGAGCGAAGTAAAAGGTGTGGTGGAAAAGAATACCAACCCTTTCGATTTGCTTGCAGTCACGTTTCCTGCGGGGACATTAAGCGGAGCGCCAAAATACAAAGCCATGCAATTAATTGATGCATATGAAAATAATCCACGTGGATATTATGGAGGATGTATTGGGTTTGTGGGTTTTAATGGAGATATTAATCATGCCATCATGATCCGTACTTTTTTGAGTAAAGGCAATCACCTGAATTACCAGGCCGGTGCAGGGATTGTAGCTGCTTCTAATCCTGAAAGTGAATTGCAGGAAGTAAACAATAAATTAAATGCGTTAACGGCCGCTATAAAATCCGCGGAAAATATTTAAAAGATGAAAATTTTAATTTTTGATAATTACGATTCATTTACTTACAACCTGGTGCATGTGGTTGAAAAAATAATTCATGCAAAAACAGATGTGTTTCGCAACGATAAAATTTCTTTGGAAAAGATAAATGAATATGATAAAATTATTTTATCACCGGGCCCGGGGCTTCCTTCCGAATCTGGTTTACTGTTGCCGCTTATTAAAGAATATGCTTCATCAAAATCTATACTGGGCGTATGTTTGGGGCAGCAGGCGATCGCAGAAGCTTTTGGGGGTAAATTGATAAACCTGAAAGAAGTCTATCATGGTATTTCCACAAAAATTAAAGTCAGGAAAGAGCGTGTAAAACCTGGAAACGATATTTTTAAAGATTTGCCTAATGAACTGGAAGTAGGAAGGTATCATTCCTGGATTGTTGCGGACGAAAATTTCCCTGCTGATTTGGAAATTACTGCCAAAGATGAAAATGGATATATTATGGCTTTGCGGCATAGAACTTTTGATGTGCAGGGAGTCCAGTTTCACCCGGAAAGCGTATTGACGCCGGATGGAGAAAAAATGATGAGAAACTGGCTGGACATTATCTGACGATTACCAGTAAACGAGCTTTTAATAATGATTTTTAATTTGCAATCATCATGAAAAAAATATTACAATTTCTATTTGAACACAAAACACTTTCGCGCGAAAAAGCTAAAGAAGTTTTACTGAATATTTCCAAAGGGATTTATTCAGATACAGAGATCGCATCTTTCACCACAGTTTTTTTAATGCGTAGCATCACTATTCCTGAATTGATGGGCTTTCGTGATGCTCTGATTGAATTGTGCGTGCCGGTGAAATTAAATGGGTATTCTGTGATTGATATTGTAGGTACCGGCGGTGATGGAAAAAATACTTTTAATATTTCTACTTTAAGCTGTTTTATCGTTGCGGGTACCGGAAATAAAGTCGCCAAGCATGGTAATTACGGAGCTACTTCTATTAGCGGTTCCAGTAACGTAATGGAAACTTTGGGATACCATTTTTCAAATGATAACAAGAAGTTGCTCATGGAAATTGATGAAGTAAATATTTGTTTTATGCATGCGCCGCTATTTCATCCGGCATTGAAAGTGGTAGGCCCTGTTAGAAAAAATTTGGGAGTGCGTACGTTTTTCAATATGCTTGGTCCAATGGTAAATCCTGCCCAGCCAGGCGTTCAAATGATTGGCGTGTATAATTTGGAGATGGGGAGAATTTATTCATATTTGCTGCAACAATCCAATGCCAAATTTATGATCATTCACAGCCTGGAAGGATATGACGAAATTTCATTAACTGGTGATACAAAAGTGATCACCAATGAAGGAGAACAAATTTTAACTGCAGAATATTTAGGAAAAAGATCAGTAGTTCCGGAGGACATTTATGGAGGGAATTCCACGGATGAAGCCGCCAAAATATTTTTAAAAATTTTAAAAGGCGAAGGCACCTGGGCGCAGAATGCTGTAGTGATGGCCAATGCTGCAATGGCAATTTTTGCCACGGGGGATTTCAAAGAGTATGATGAATGTTATTCAATGGCAGTAGAAAGCCTTGAAAGTGGAAGGGCTTATCAGAATTTTAAAAAATTAATGAGTTTACAATAATGAATATCCTGGAAACAATTATTGCGAAAAAAAGAATTGAAGTTGAAGAAAGAAAGGCTTCAAAGAGTATTTCTGAATTGGAAAATATGTCATTCTTTAAAAATGAAACCTTTTCATTGCCTGAATTTTTATTAGATTCAGATAAAACCGGAATTATTGCTGAATATAAAAGAAGATCGCCAAGCAAAGGAATAATCAATGATTGGTCCGCTGCATCAGAAGTAGTAAAAGATTATGTAAATCATGGCGCCAGTGCAGTTTCAGTGCTTACCGATGAAGAATTTTTTGGAGGAAGTTTACATGACCTGTTGGAAATGCGGAAATTTAATATTCCAATTTTGCGAAAAGATTTTATTATTGATGAATACCAGGTAATAGAATCCAAAGCATTTGGCGCTGATATTATTTTATTAATTGCAGCATGCCTTACGAAAAACCAGGTAAAAGAATTAGCAGCTATTGCAAAAAAAATAAACCTGTATGTTTTGCTTGAAATACACAGTGAAAACGAATTGGAACATATTTGTGACCAGGTAGATGTGGTTGGAATTAATAATCGTGATCTTACAACTTTTAAAGTGGATATTAATCATTCCATCGAATTGTGTAAAAAAATACCTTCGTATAAAATTAAAATTTCAGAAAGCGGTCTTGACGACGTAAAAATGATTCATCATTTAAGGGAGAATGGTTTCAGCGGATTTTTAATAGGGGAAAAATTTATGAAAGAAAATGACCCGGGAAAAGCATTTGCTGATTTTGTAAAACAATTAATCGGGGAAAAATAATGAAAATAAAAGTATGCGGCAATACAGAAATTCAGCAATTGAAGGAATTAAGCGATTCCCCAATCGATTATGTGGGGCTTATATTTTATCCACAATCCCCACGTTGTGTTCTGAAAAAAATAAGCGGAAATGGTTTTAAAGGATTAAAGATGGCAGCTACAAAAGTTGGGGTTTTTGTAAATGCAAGTGAAGAAGAAATAATGAAACAAGTTGATGATTATGGCCTGCAGATGGTGCAGCTTCACGGTGATGAAACTGCTTCATTCTGCAACAGGATCAGTGACCAGATAAAAGTGATTAAAGCCTTTCGTATTACGGATTTTGATGCAAATGTAGATTGGCTGGTACAGGAATATGATGAAGTTTGCGATTATTATTTATTTGATAAAGGCTCTGCGGGATTGTATGGAGGAACCGGTCAGAAGTTTAATTGGAATCTTCTCGAAAAATCTAAAATAGGAAAGGAATTTTTTTTAAGCGGAGGAATTGGAAGAGCCGATGCCCAGGCGCTCAAAAAATTTTCACATCCTTTTTTTTACGGAGTGGATGTAAACAGCCGGTTTGAAACTTCGCCGGGAATAAAAGATATCGGGCTGATACAGGAATTTGTTAAAGAATTGAAAGACTAAAGAATTTTATCATGTACACAGTGGATAAAAATGGCTACTATGGCCAGTTTGGTGGCGCTTACATTCCGGAAATGCTTTACAGCAATGTGGAGAATTTAAGAAACAATTATTTAAAAATAATCAGTGAAGAAAGTTTTCAGCAAGAATTTGATACGTTGCTAAAAGATTATGTAGGAAGGCCAACTCCCTTATATCCTGCGAAGAGCTTGAGTGAAAAATATGGAACGCAGATATTGTTAAAGCGTGAGGATCTTTGCCACACGGGAGCCCATAAAATTAATAATACGATCGGCCAGATATTATTAGCCGAAAAACTGGGTAAAAAAAGGATCATTGCAGAAACTGGCGCGGGACAGCATGGTGTTGCCACTGCCACTGTTTGTGCCCTGAAAAATTTGGAATGTATTGTTTACATGGGTGAAAAAGACATTGAGCGGCAGGCTCCAAATGTGGCCAGAATGAAGATGTTGGGAGCAAAAGTGATTCCTGCAATTAGCGGAAGCAAAACGCTGAAAGATGCTACCAACGAAGCTATCCGTGATTGGATCAATAATCCTGAGGATACGTACTATTTAATTGGAAGCGTCGTAGGCCCTCATCCTTATCCTGATATGGTGGCTCGTTTTCAAAGCGTGATCAGTAAAGAGATAAGATATCAGCTCAAAGAAAAGACCGGAAGTGAGTTACCGGATTTTGTAATTGCCTGCGTGGGTGGAGGAAGTAACGCGGCCGGGGCGTTTTATCATTTTCTGAATGATGAAAATGTAAATCTGATTGCTGTCGAAGCTGCTGGTTTAGGGCTTGACAGTGGAATGAGCGCAGCTACTACTCAATTAGGTTCTATAGGGATTTTACATGGAAGCAAGAGTTA
>JBIQMJ010000005.1:0-33219 GCA_044463445.1 Segetibacter koreensis | reverse complement strand
GGATAAATTGTCAAACAACTTCCATCTTCCAGCTTTATATTTCTCGCAGTATCACTCTTGTTAATTTCTTCTAAAAATCCCTGCTGCAGTTTTGCAATTATAATAGAATCCCCGGATGCCTTTTTATTTTTATTTTGAAATACAACAAAACCAATGAGACTAATAATTCCTACCAAACATGCAGCAGCAGCAGCGTATTTCCACCAAATATTCTTTTTTCTTACCGGAATTGTGTCTATATTTTTTTCAATAGCTGATAATTGAATCTCATTCCAAAGATTATTTTCAATTTCATCCATTTCATCTTCGGGTAAAGCAGGATTCCCATTATCCAGTAATTCATACCATTGGTCAACAATCCTTCTCTCCTCATCAGTACAGGTGTTGTTGAGGTACTCTTTCAATAATTGCGAAAACGCTTTGCGGTTCATTAAAAAAAGTTGAAGACTTATATAATAGTCAACTCAACAGGAAGTTCCCCTAAATAAAAAATATTTTTTTTTAAACCAACAGGAAAAGCAACAGCACGAGCAAATCGACCAGGATAAAATCCCGGAGATAAAAACGCAGGCTTTTTAAGGATTGGCTGATGTGGTATTCCACTGCTTTTTCGGAAAGATGCATTATGTTGGAAATCTCTTTATTGGAATGTTGCTCAAACCTGCTTAAGCGGAAAATGGTTTGTGTTTTGGGAGGAAGTTGATCCAAAGCATTGTCAATTGCCGCATTAAGCTCCTGCAACAACAAAAGCAAATCCGTATTGCTTTCTTGTTTTTTCTGTTCTTCGCCAACGATCGAAAGATGTGATTTTTTTGAGATTGCGGATTTGATATAATTGATCACCTGGTATTTTACAGCAGTATGAAGATAAGCATAAATATTTTCGATAGAATGTTTTTCCCTTTTTTCCCACAAGCCGGTAAACACACTCTGAAGAATATCTTCGGCTACTTCTTTGCTGTTGATCTTGCTTATGGCAGAAAAATACAAATCCTTCCAATACCGCAAATAAATCTCTTTAAAAGCAATTTCATCGCTTATTCTTAAAAATTTAAGCAAAACTTCATCTTCAAGCAACCGGTAATCCATTCTCATTAATTCTGACGTTAAAAATAGAGGGATTTATAAGTGTAAATTACACATTTATTTCAAACCGGCAAGATATTTTTGATATGGGTGAAATCAAAGAGGCTTTATTAAAGTACAATTTTAGCTGACATAAGCCTTATAAAACATTAAACCAGGCTGTTATCCCTGTTCATAAATTTTAATTTTGTTTCCAAACATTTGATCGCTAAACTCTCGGCTAATTGATAATTCATGCAGAATTTTAGACAGAGGCTTTGAACTTCGAGAAAATAGAATTAGAATTATTTCTTTGCTTACTGGGGGGTCATTCATAAAAAATCGGAGTAAAAAATCAAGAGGTAAAAATTCCTGTTATGCAATTCTCAACTTTTTTATTTCTCTGCTTCAAAATGATAAACGCCTGAGCCCAACTCCATCACTACATACCCATCTTCGGCGCCCTTTACTTTTATATCATTTACCTGTGATAATTCTTTTCCGCTTTCCTTTATTCCCTCTGCATTTTTTGCAGGAAGAAATATGGTAGCAGTCGTATTCGCAGGGATTTCAACTTCCATTAACAATTTTCCATTTTCTACTTTCCAGGAGTTGGCAACTTTGCCATAATACGTATCAAGACTTGCAGAAGCATAAGTGAAACCACCACCAATGTGCGGCTTAATTTTTATGTGCTTGTAGCCGGGGCCATCTTCATAAGTATCTATTCCCGCCATCTTTCGATACATCCAATCGCCAATGGCTCCGTAAGCATAATGGTTGAAAGAATTCATCCCGGGATTTTCAAAAGTACCGTCAGGCTTTTGGCCATCCCATCTTTCCCAAATAGTAGTAGCGCCCATTGTCACAGGATATAACCATGAAGGATAAGTTTTTTGCAATAATAATTGATAGGCAATATCATCATATCCAAAACGGGTCAGAACCTCGCACAGATAAGGCGTACCCAAAAAACCGGTGGTAAGATGATTGCCGTAACTTTTTATATTTTCAACCAACCTTTCGGTAGCCTGCTTTCTTAAATTTTCCGGTAGCATATCAAAATTCAATGCCAGCACATAAGCTGTTTGTGTACCCGAAACAAGACGGCCATTTGGCGTAACATATTCTTTTAAAAATGCGTCTTTTATTTTTTTCAATAACGCAGAATACGTTTCTGCGTCTTCAGTCTTACCCAAAACTTTTGCAGTGTTGATGAGCAGTTGAGTGGAATGCGCATAAAAACATTGTGCTATCAAATATTTATCTGTAACTGCTGAACGGCCATCATTATCATCATCCGGGCGATAAAAAAGCCAGTCGCCAAAATTAAAGCCGGTGTTCCAAAGATCATTATGGCTTTGATGATGTATATATTCCACCCATGCTTTCATGGATGGATATTGGTTTTCCAAAATTTTTTTATCTCCATAAGCGAGATACATATTCCATGGAATGATGGTGGCCACATCCGACCAACCGGCTGAGCCCGCAGCATCTTTACCTAAAACATTGGGTATTACAAAAGGAACACTGCCATTAGCCAATTGATCTGCAGCCACATCTTTCATCCATTTATCAAAGAAATTATTTACGTTCATGTTGAAGGAGGCCGTTCTTGAAAAAACCTGTGCATCGCCTGTCCAGCCAAGCCTTTCATCGCGCTGCGGGCAATCCGTTGGCACGTCTAAAAAATTTCCTTTTTGCCCCCACTGAATATTATGCTGCAATTGATTTATTAAAGAATCAGATGAAGTGAAAGTGCCGGTTTCTTTCATATCTGCATAAATAGCAACCGCTGTAAAATCTGCAGGATTTAAATTTCCTTTAATGCCTTCCACTTTGATATAACGGAAACCATAGTACGTAAAATGCGGCTCAAAAAATTCTTCTCCCTTTCCATTTAAAATATAAGTGGAAGTTGTTTTGGCGGCACGAAGATTGGCCGTATAAAAATTGCCTTCCTTGTCCAACACTTCCGCATGTTTGATAATAATGGTATCGCCTTCATTGCCTCTGACTTTCAGCATTACCCAACCCACCAGGTTTTGGCCGAAGTCTATTACTTTTTCGCCATTGGGTGTGGTGATAATTTTTACGGGCTTAAAAGTTTCATGTTTTTTTGCCGGCTCATTGATGGTGGTAACGAGATTATCATTCGGAAAATTTTCAACTTTTACACCACTCCATTTTGAATCGTCGTAACCAGGATTGGTCCATCCTGTTTTTTTCAAACGCGCGTCAATGGTTTCGCCATCATAAATACTGGAACTTCTGATACTGCCAGTGGTAGATTTCCAACTCTCATCTGATACGATCGTTTGGGAAGTACCATCCTCGTAGGTAATCATTAACTGAAGCAACAGAGAAATATCTTTTCCATAAATATTTTTATTATCATCCCATGCCAGGTGACCACGATACCAGCCATCACCAAGGGTTACGCCGATGGCATTGCTCCCCTGTTTTACCAAACCAGTTACATCATATTCCTGGTACTGAAGTCTTTTGTTATAGCTTGTCCAACCGGGAGTAAAATAATCTTCGCCCACGCGGTTCCCGTTTATTTGCGCTTCATACAATCCATGAGCCGTAATAAAAATTGCTGCGGATCTTATTTTTTTATCCGCTGTAAATTGTTTTCTGAACATAGGGCTTGGCTGGCCCACGGTATCAGTGAAACCAGGTGTGATCCATTTGGCTTCCCAATCATCTTTGTTTAACGCCGTCTGAAAAAATGCCGGTGAACTCCAGGCTGATGGTTTATTGTTATTATCCCAGACTCTTACCTGCCAGAAATATTTTTTTGCAGGTTGCAATTCGCTGCCTTTATAATTTATATGCACTGATTCATCAGAAAGGATTTTGCCACTGTTCCATTCCAATTTTTTTTGTTTGCTTAAATGAGATAAATCACCGGCTACTTTTATTTCATAAGCAGTTTGAGTGATATTTCTTTTATCCGATTGTAACTGCCAACTGAATTGCAGGCCGGAAATACTTGTCCCTGTTGGGTTGGAGAGATTGTTGCATAATAATTGGCTAACTTTGGTTTGTGAAAAACCGCACACCACCAATGCCTGCAAAAATGTGACGCAAATAAATTTTTTCATGGATCAATCTATATTAAGTAATCGTTAAATGGCTATAAAGATATTGATGATAAAATAAAGTGATCTTTTCTTTCTATATAAAAAATAAAAAAGTCAGGTATTTATCAGTTCACTATAAATTTTTTGAAAAGAGATACGAGCGCTTTTTGGCACCAAAATCCAGGAAGACAGAGTAATTTTCTATGGATTAAATTTGCTTCAATTATTAACGGCAATTTTTAATAGATTGCATTCATTATTTGCACAGAGAAAACTCATCCTTTCCCGATTGTAGAATGGAAGCAGAAAATATATACCGCTTTTTAAAAATAGATGAGCAATCTATCACTCCAAAATATTTGCAAATAGCCAATTCTATTTTGCACGCCGTTGAATTGAATGCCCTTTCAAAGGATTACCTGTTGCCGTCCATAAACGATCTGAGTTATGAGCTTGAAATATCCAGGGATACGGCAGAAAAAGCATTGAGGTATCTCAAGTCATTGGGCGTTATTGGATCGGTTCCGGGGAAAGGCTATTTTATTGCTAACACAGATTTTAAACAACCGATAAAAGTTTTTTTATTGTTCAATAAACTGAGCGCTCATAAAAAAATAATTTACGATTCTTTTGCCTCAAAGTTGGGAGACAAGGCTGCCATTGATTTTTTTATTTACAACAACAATTTTTCGCTCTTTAAAAAATTAATGCAGAAGAATAAGGACAATGGCTATACCCATTACGTAATTATTCCACATTTCCTGGAAGGAGGCGACAATGCCAAAGACGTTATTAATGAAATAGAATCGGGCCGGTTAATTTTATTGGATAAATCAATTTCCGGCTTAAACCGCGAATATGGCGCTGTGTATGAAAATTTTGAAAAGGATATTTTCCGGACTTTAAAAAAAGCGCTTCCCCAATTAAGCAATTACCAAACTCTTAAAATAATTTTTCCTGAATACACCTATCATGCTATAGAAATTTTAAAAGGATTTCATTCATTCTGCAGTGAGTTTGCTTTTAATCATAAGGTAGTACAAAATTTACAGGAAGAGCCGGTGGAGGAAGGAGAAGCTTTTATTAACCTGATGGAAGACGACCTTGTGGTGCTGTTGGAAAAAATCCAAAAGACTGATCTGAGAGTAGGCAGGGATGTAGGAATTATTTCGTACAACGAAACACCCTGGAAGAGATTTATTCTCGATGGCATTACCACCATTTCTACTGATTTCAGGAAAATGGGTGAGATGGCAGCGGATTTGGTTTTAAGCAACAGCAATGAACATATTGAAGTCCCCTTTGCTCTCACGCTGAGAAATTCACTTTGATCCTAAACAGATTGCTGCTTCCCTAATTATTTTTTTATTTTCCGGATAGCTGAAGGAAAAACATCTTCATTTTTTAAATTATTATAACTGGCTTTATTGGTTTAAAATTTCCGGTATTCAAACAGGACAGGGCAGGACAGTCAATCCCGGAGGTTAGTTACATTTACGTTGTAAATATTTGTAAAACCGTCCAATAATTTTTTTACAAATTTCTATTGCTTGTTTGCTTGTAATCAGAACTACATTTTCATTAAATAAAGTACCAATGAGAAAAAATTATTCTTATTTAAGGCGTATAACTTTTATTATCGCTTTCCTGTTAATTATGGTCCAGCCAAACCTTTTTGCGCAAGTGTCAACCCATGTTGTTAATGGTACCATCTCGAACGAAAAAGGTGAACCTTTGGAGGGAGTGGTTATCAATGTGAAGAATTCAAATGAAAGTGTCGCTACCGATGCTTCCGGAAAATTCAATATTACGATCAGGAAAGCAAAAGCCACTTTGGAAATCAGCCATGTCGGATATGAAGATAAAGAAGTGGAAGTAAATCAAAGCTCCGCCAACCTGAAGATCACACTTTCTATAAATACCAAAGAACTGGGAGAAGTAGTGGTGGTTGGATATGGCACAGTCAAGAGAAGCGATGTAACAGGCGCCATCGCGGGCATAAGCCAAAAGGATATTCAATCCCGCCCCGTAGACAATGCGTTGCAGGCGATGCAGGGTAAAGTGGCAGGGGTGGACATTACTTCCAATGAACGGCCCGGAACTGTGGGAAATATTACTATTCGTGGGGTACGTTCATTAACCGCCTCCAATTCCCCGTTGTATGTAGTAGATGGGATACCATTAATCACCGGAGGAATTGAAAATATCAATCCCAATGATATTCAATCCATAGATGTTTTGAAAGACGCTTCTGCAACTGCCATATATGGTTCACGTGGAGCCAATGGCGTGGTAATAGTGACTACCAAACAGGCAAGGGCGGGAAAAACTACATTAGGCCTTAACAGCTCAGTCACTTTTGAAAATTTAGTTGATGATGAAAAAATGTTTAATGCCGGTGATTTCATTACGTTCCGCCGCTGGGCATATTATTATGCAGGATTGAATCCGGCAACCGGTATCAGTACTTATCCAAGGGGAGACCAGCCGGATATAGGGCATGACAGGACTTATTTTAGTGCTACTGCAGATCCTTATGCATGGGCAAATATAGCAAAAGGCTGGGCCTCCGGAACATGGGATCCTTCACAGGTATCGACTACGGATTGGAGAGGGATGGTGAAGCAACAATCGGTAACCACAGATAATACCATCAGTGTAAGTGGCGGAACCGATAAGATCAAAGCGTATGGCTCTTTTGGTTATTTGAATAATAAAGGAACTATAAAAGGACAATCATTTGAAAGATATACTGCCAATACCAATATAGATATTACTGCCACCAAATGGCTTTCTTTTGGGAACCACATTAATGTGAACTACAACAAGCAGCAATATGGACAATCAGGAGCAGGGGTTTCCACAGTCGGCAGCCCAAGGGGTGGTTTATATGAATCGGCAAGATCTATTTTCCCTTATGCAGTACCCTATGATTCAGCAGGTAATAGGATTTCATTTCCCGGAGGAGATAATGCCATTAAAACCATTATTGACGAATGGAAATATAATATAGATGAAAGAGTTACACTGCGTGCATTTGGAAGTTTGTATGCCCAGGTAGATTTTGGATCTATTTTTCCTGTGTTGAAAGGATTGAAGTATCGTTTGAATTTTGGTCCGGACTTATCTTATTATCGCGAAGGAAATTATATTGATGCGAACTCAGTGGCTAATGGAGGCAGCAGCAGCTATGCTTCGCTTGACAAAACCAGCACCTATTCCTATACTTTAGATAATTTGCTTTATTACGACAGAAGTTTCGGGGAACATACCATAGGTGTTACTTTGTTACAAAGCCAAACCGGCTATACCCAGGAAACAAGTAATATAACAGGCAATGGAGTTCCTTTACCTTCTCAATTATGGAATGCCTTAACGAGCGGTACGGTAACCGGCCAATTAAGTAGTTCTTCCAACATCATTAAACAACAGCTTATGTCTTATATGGCAAGAATTAATTACAGCCTTAAAGATAAATACTTGTTGACTTTTTCAGCACGTGAAGATGGTTCTTCGGTTCTTGCAGAAGGCCATAAATATTCATGGTTTCCTTCCGCAGCATTGGCCTGGAGAATCAGCAATGAAAATTTCATGAATGTAAAATGGGTGAATGATTTAAAATTAAGGATTGGTGCGGGTGTTACAGGAAATTCTGCTGTAACACCGTACCGGACACAAGGAGGCGTTACCTCTCTTTTTTATCCGTTTTATACCACAAGCAGTGCGGGCTCCATACCAAGTTCGGTGTATGCAAACCACGATGTGGGATGGGAAAAAACAACTCAGTATAACCTGGGTGTAGATTATTCATTGTTTAACAGAAGAATATCAGGAAGTATAGATGTGTACACTTCCAGTACCTCAGATCTGTTATTGCAAAGGTCTATTCCCACTGTAACCGGTTTCACCACTACTTATGCCAATATTGGGAAAACGGCTAATAAGGGTATTGACTTTTCTGTTACCACAGTCAATATTCAGCAAAAAAATGTAACCTGGACTACTACATTAAACGCCTCGTGGCAAAAAGATCATATAGTGGCACTTTCCAACGGAAACCAGGATGACATAAACAATGGCTGGTTCATCGGCGAGCCCATCAATGTGATTTATGGCTATAAGGCTTTAGGCTTATGGCATACCGGCGATTCCACAGGTTACAAAGTGTTTAATGAAAACGGAAACGCATTTACTCCGGGCAGCGTAAAAATTGCAGATGTAAATGGAGACAATAAAATTGATCCAAATAATGACCGGCAGATTATTGGATGGACCAGACCCCGGTGGGTAGTTGGAATGTCAAATACTATTAATTATAAAGGAGTAGAATTATCTATCTTTTTATATGGCAGATTGCACTATATGTATGATTACGGAGGCGAAGCAGAAACCGCACGTTATATTACCAGGCAAATTGATTATTATACTGAAAATAATACCCATGCAAAATTCCAAAAGCCAATTTTTAATGCAGGAGGGGCAGCGGGCGATTCTTATTATGCTTCTTTAGGTTACCTACATGCCTCTTTTATCAAAATCAGGAACATATCGCTGGGATATAATTTTGCTAACGAAGCATTAGTTAAAAAAGGCATTTCTAATTTAAAAGTTTACGCACAAATCCAGAATCCCGGAATGTTGTATTCCCAGATTAAATTCCTCGATATGGATGTAGTAGGTCCAACCTGGAACAGGGGTGTCACCATTGGATTGAATGCATCGTTTTAATAAACTTAAACTTAAATTTTATGTATAAGAATAAATTTTTAAACCCACTGATTGTTGTTGCAGCAGTGCTTTTTACTACAGCGTCCTGCAAAAAGGATTTTTTGAAAGAAACGCTTACCACTGCAAGAAGCACTGATTTCTACAAAACGGATGCAGGTATATTGCAATTGGCAGTGGGCACTTATTACCAGACTTTTAATGTGCCTGAAAACGGGGAATGGTATTATTGTGCGACGAATTACGGAACCGACGAATTTCATGTGGGTGGCGATCCTTCCAATTCTCCGTGGAACAATTACGACCAGACTTTTAATTCTGTTGTTACTGCGGTTAATGGAAATACCGCTGCAGCCAATTCTCAATGGGACGTGATTTATACCGCCATTGGGGACGCTAATTTGTTGATTCAAAACGCCCGGAATAGTGCCTCCACTTCTGATGCTATTAAAAAAACCTCTTTGGGAGAAGGACTTTTTATGCGGGGATATAATTATTTAAGATTGGTATCCCAATACGGCGCCGTTCCCCTGGTAACCCAACCTACCACCGCAATAACCCTTGAGTTTACACGCACTCCTCCGCAGGATGTTTTTACCCAGATTATTACTGATCTGGATAGTGCCTACAACCTATTGCCCAATTCCGGGGGGCCTTATCACATTACCAAAGACGCAGCAGCCCATTATTTGGCCAAAGCATATTTATCCAGGTCAAGTGAAATCAACAGTCCATGGAACTCAGCTACCATCCTCCCGGACCTAACGAAGGCCGTTAGCCTTTGCGATGAGGTGATTGCCCATCATCCGTTAGCTGCCAATTTTGGAAGCTTATGGAACTTTACAGGTATCAATTCAGCCAATGAATCTTTGCCGGAAGTGATTCTTTCAGCCCAGTTTACCAATGATGTGAATACTAATCTGGGTAATGGAAATACGCAACATTTGTATTTTGTATCAAGATATGATGTTCAGGATCAGATGGCGCGTGATTTAACCGGCGACAGGCCTTACAGCAGATTAGCCACTACTTACTATGATTACCATTTATATGACCTGGTAAATGATTCAAGATTTTGGAAATCCTTTAGAACCAAAAGCGCTATAAATGGAAAGAAGCCCGTTGCACCCAATGTTCAGGGGGATTTGGGAATTATGTTTGTGATCAATCAACCCGGCGATACGCGTTATTCTTTGTCAAAAATTACTAAATCAACTTCAGGAGGAAATCTTGTTACGGATGTCAATGGTACCGGAAAACCCATACCCACTACGTATGTAGCTTATCCAAATGGTACCACCACCGATGGCGCATTATATACTGATCTGACTACAGCCGGACAAAGTTTTCCCTCTTTGAGTAAATATATGGATGGCTCAAGAAATTCATTAAATGACGTATCCGGGCACAGGGATTTTATTTTAGCCCGTTCGGCAGAAACTTACCTGATTGCGGCCGAGGCAAAAATCAGATTGGCAAAAGCTGGCCAGGGTAATTATAGTGATGCATTGCCTTACATTAATGCGGTTCGTACACGTGCGCAATACGCAAATGGAGAAAACAGGGCCGCTTATAATGATGGAGGCAATACCTTGCAGTCTCAATCACTTCAACCTTCCGGCGTATCTAATTCTTTTTATCCGGGAAATTCCTATTATGAATCCAATAACATCCCGGTGACAACTACAGCTTCTGAAAGCCTTGCAATTACCGATATTAATTCCTTGCCACGACAGGATGAATATATCATCAGTACTTTAGGATTATCCGGAACATACGATAGAATGCTTTGCCTTGTATTAGATGAGCGTTCCCGTGAATTAATGGGAGAATATAAACGTTGGGAAGATTTGTCGCGTACTGAAACCCTGGTTGCGCGCGCTAAGGCGTTTAACCCCGAGGCTGCTCCCAATATTAAAGATTACAATATCCTCAGACCTATACCGCAGACCTTCCTCGATGGCATTCAAATGGGAGGAGCTGCCTTAACTCCTGATCAAAAACAAGCTATACAGAATCCGGGGTATTAAGAAAAACCAATTGATCTATTTAAAAGGGTGGGTAATTTTTATTAGCCCATCCTTTTTAAATTTATAGGGTGTATAATTTATCCTGGTAAAAGATACTTACCTAAAGCCGTTAACTCAAATAATTTTCAAAATATAATCATGATGGTAAAAAGAAATTTTTTAATAGCCGCGCTGCTTTTTTCTGTATCACTCCATGCTCAAAAGCCGGCAAATGATGCCGCTCTTCATAGTTCACGGCCACAATACCCTATCCTTTATAACGCCATGCCTAAGGCTGAAATAAAAAACATTTTGGATAAGGTGTTTAATTATATCAGTGCAGTAACTCCTGCACAAATGATCAATAAGACAACTAATTTGCCTGTGACAGATATTAGCAAAGCCGATAGCAATACCGTTTTGGAACAAGGGGATTTTAGAATTACCAGTTACGAATGGGGCGTTACTTACTCTGCGCTTTTAGCTGCGGCTCATATTACAGGAGAAAAAAAATATTCGGATTATGTAAAAGACAGGTTTACCTTCATTGCAAGATGGGCGCCGGTTATAAAGAAATTAAAAGAAAAAGGAGCATATTCAAATAATTATCCTTTGCGGCAGCCAATTGACCCCAGAGCTTTGGATGATGCCGGTGCAATGTGTGCAGCTATGATCAAAGCAACCCGTTCAGGAATTAATTCTGATTTGAAATCACAAATAAATAGTTACATCAGTTGGGTTGCCAAAAAGCAATATCGTTTCCCTGATGGAACGCTGGCCAGGAACCGGCCACAAAAAAATACGCTATGGCTGGATGATTTATATATGGGCGTACCGGCCCTGGCACAAATGGGCAAATGGACCGGTGATACCAAATATTACGATGATGCCATTTACCAGGTAAAATCCTACAGTAAACGCATGTTTAACCCGAAAAAGAATATTTATATGCATGGATGGGTACAAGGCATGGAAACCCATCCTGAGTTTCATTGGGCAAGAGCGAATGGATGGGCGCTGATGGCAATGGCAGAGCTACTGGATGTTTTGCCCCAAAATTATCCAGGAAGATCCGATGTATTGAAACAATTTAAATTACTGGTAAAAGGGCTTGCTCCCTACCAGGCCAGCAACGGATTCTGGCACCAGTTGCTGGATAGAAATGACAGCTATTTAGAAACTTCTGCTACTGCGATTTATGCGTATTGCATTGCCCATGCCTGCAATAATGGTTGGATTGATCCCGCCACTTACGCGCCTATGGCAATGCTGGCCTGGAATGCAGTCACCACAAAAATCAATGAGAAAGGACAGGTAGAAGGAACCTGTGTCGGTACAGGAATGGCCTTTGACCCGGTTTTCTATTATTACAGGCCCACCAATGTTTACGCAGCACACGGCTATGGCCCCGTAATTCTTGCCGGGGCAGAAATGTATAAAATGATGGGAAAAAATAAATTTGAAATGAACGATAGTTCGTTGCAATATATGGATCAGTAAACAAAGAAGTATTGAGAATTTCTATTTAGGCTTACTCTTATTTCTTTAATTTATACACCTCGCTTGCACCTAATAAAAAACATCCCAATCCAAAATCTTCAAAATCAGGAACATGGTTGTAGCCCACCGGCTGGCTATCTTTGGGCTCCTTGCCTGTGCCCTGCACATAACCCAGAAAGCCATTTGGATGAACACAACTCTCCAAAGCATTCCAGGCTTTTATAACTACGGGTAAAAATTCTTTTCTGTTGAGAAATCCATTATTAATTCCCCAGGCCATTCCATAGGTAAATAAGGCAGTACCCGTCAATTCTTTCCCTCCAAAATCCGTAGAATCCAAAAGGCTTACATTCCATGAACCATCATTTCTTTGTAAAGGGACTATTGCATTCATTATTTTTTTATAATCACCAAGATATTCATTATAATGGCTGTCACTCTTTGGTAATACATTTAATACCCGAACCAAAGCCGCCACCACCCAGCCATTGCCACGGCTCCAGTAACAATTTTTGCCGTTGGGTTCTTTATAAGGTGGTACAAAATCTTTATCCCTCCACCACAATCCGTCAGCAGAATTATACAATCCATTTCCGTCCTGCTTGTATTTCGTGTATGCATACATGTTATACATACGGTTAAAATAGGAAGTATCTTCATACACATGTCCCAGTTTCGCAAAAACAGGCATCGCCATCTGGAAAGCATCTATCCACCACCAGTCGTCAATTTTACCGGTGGCCATCATGGAATCAATGGAGGCTTTTATATTTTTTATTCTCTCTTCTTTTTTATCCAAAAGATATAAGTCAATGTAAGTCTGGCCACACGCCTGGTTATCCCCATTTCTTGTTACTATACCGCCTCTTAAATTCCAATCATGTTTAGCGCCCCAATCCACTGCATAGTCGTAATAGGCCTTGTTTTTATCTATACTGTATAAGGCCATCAAACCTTCGTAATAAACAGCGCGTGTCCAGATATTGCTGGGATATATTTTATGTTTGGAAGGGATATTGATTTCTTTTACAGGGTCTGGCCATTTATTTATGAAATAGGTGTTAGCCAACCTGGCCACTTTTAAAACTTCTTTTTTTGATGGAATTTTTTGTGCAAATGTTTGCAACGAAATAAAAATCCATCCGGCTGTAATTAATAAAAAAATCCTTTTCATAATGGCAATTTTTGTATTGAATTAATTTGATTTTTCAAGGCATTTTTTTCAAACCTTCCCATCTTACTTTCCATTTTCCGTTTTTGGGAATCCCCGGGTTGATTGTTTTACATCCATCATAACCGGCACACATCATGGCAATGGCCGCAAGTAAACCACCATTGCCGGGAAGATAAATAGTCAATCGTTCATCCTGGTAATTGTGCCCATTATTTAAATAAGTATTGGTTTGAACCGGCATCAGCAAAGCATCAATCGCTTTTTCGGGTAGGCCTAACCGTGTGGCCGTCATAGCGGTCATTGGAAAATCCCATCCCCAGGTTTTGCCCCAAGTCCAGTTGTTCCAAATCCAGTTGAAAGTATGGTGCATAATTGTAGTATCAATCATTCCTGTTTGAGGCAACATTCCAAAAGCCCCTAAAACAGATGGATGATCGGTCCTATATTCCGGATTGGAATATGAATCCGTGGCGCTTTCAGTAAATAAATATTTATCATCCTGAAGTGTCAATGGCGATAGGTTTTTCAGCACATCATCCCATTTTTTATTTGCAGGCAAATGCAATCTTTTTCTCCATTTCCGGGCCACATTCAAAGCCCAATGCCAATAGCACAATTCATAAGCAGGATTATAGGTTTCAGTAGCTTTAAATCTTTCTTGTGCGGGAATGACTCCTTTCCCTAAAATATATTTTTGTTTTGCCGAATCATAATAGGCAAACGAAGCCATAAAATCGGCAGTAGTAAAAACAAGGTCTTTGTATTTTTCCAAAGTGTTTACATCCTTGTGTTCACGATAGCATAATTCTGCATAATAAATTAGATGAGGCTGTTGCCAAATTAAAAAAGCACCTACTGAAGAAGGGCTTTCTTCCCCTTCATTGTCAGTCATCTTTTGCCACCGGACTCCTTTGTAGTCTTGCCTTTCAGCAATTTGTCGTGCTTTTGGCGCTACACCTTTATACCATGATAAGCTTTGTTCCAATAAATTATTTCTTCCCCATAAAGAGAAATGAATGCCATGCCACCAATGCATTTCCAAATGAAATTTCCCATACCAACTGTTATAGGTTAGTCCTGTTTCCTGGGGCGGATAATTACCGGCGCATTGAATTTTGGTTAAGTATTGAGATAATACCACCCTTCTTTCCAGTTCGGATGCGCGCGGGTCAGTACTTCCTGAAAAGTCAATAGCCCCGCCGCTTTCCCAGAATTTTCTCCACTGGATATTGTTATTGCTTGCCGTTTCACTAAAGGATGGAATACTACTTTGTATTTTATCCTGATTGAATTGAAACGTGATTTCAAATTCGCCTGCTGCTTCCGGAGCGATGAGAAAATAGTGTTGTTTTTTTTCTTTTACAGAAGCATTTCGATTCCATTTTGCAGCAACATAATATACCGAGCTATCCAAAGTATGCTTAAATAAAACACTATTATTCTTTTGAGAAATGATGAATGAAGTATGTTTATCGTCATGGGTAAAATTATTGCCCATATCTGCCCAATTCCCCGTGGGATAAGGAAAGCGAAGGCGGATGAATAATTTTTTTTGTTTTATTAAGGGCGAAATTACTTTGACGGCAACCGCATCTTTTTGCTGATGACAAAATGTAATTACTTCAACAGGAATATTTTCAACAGAAAATTTTGAATGAATTTCACCGGTCCATAAATCAAGTGTTTGATGAATATTTTTGATATCATGTATGGTGGCTTTGTCTCCATCTTTTTTCAAAATTTCAAAACCTATATTTCCCAACTGAAGCCGGTGCGGATTTTGCCGGAACCAGTTTACTGCCTCTTTTTTTCTTTCAGGCTCTTTTACCTGAACTGAATAAGGGATGTTTCTTCCATGTAAAAAATAATTTTTCAGGGTTTCATCAAATGTATAATGATTAGCATTGATAAAACTATGCCATCCCCATTCACTTTCTGTTCCCAGCGGAACACCATGTGCATAATCATCCGGAAAAGATTGCAGGCCCGTAACATCCACTGTAAATGCAAAACGCCCATTGCCCACAGAAAGAGATGATAAAGAATCAAAATGATTATTAATGACTGTATGCCTTTCTACCAAAGCTTTCCGGTCTATCCGCGATTGTGCAAGAATAGTCGCAGGCAGTAAACAAATACATAAGACGAAAAATGATTTTGGTATTTTACAGGACATTCTTATTTAAAATTTATTTTTTGAAATTCACCAGGTAACAAAGGCCAATTCTTATTTGGAACATGCGCTTCCTTCATAAATTTTTTTATCTCCTTTACAATCATCGGATTTTTATCAGTAACATTTTTTGTTTCTGAAGGGTCTGTAGCAAGGTTGTATAATTCAACCGGTGCATTTGCATTTTTATTCACTTCAAGCCTTACACCTTTCCAGTTTTTCCAACGTACCGCCTGCCTTCCATCGTTCTCATGAAATTCCCAATATAAATATTCATGTTGCTTTTGTTTTCGTGTATGCATTAACGTTGGCACGATTGAAATTCCATCAACATGTCTCCTGCTTTTGATGCCCGCAAGTTCTAAAAAAGTAGGATACATGTCCCACAGAGCGCAGACCTGGTTTGTCACGCCGGGTTTTATTTTACCAGGCCAGTAAGCAATAAAAGGCTCACGTATTCCGCCTTCATACACATCGCGTTTAATACCACGCAGGATTCCACCGCTTTTGAAATAAGAAGGATCATTGCCACCTTCTTTATGCGGCCCGTTATCGCTGGTAAAAATAATAATCGTATTATCAGCAATGCCTTTTTGCTTAACTGTTTTTACAATTTCACCAACATAATTATCAAGCCTTGTGACCATTGCGGCATAACAGGCGCGCGGATAAGGATCCCTTATTCTTCTGTCATACTTCGCATTACTGGTGTCTGGCTTTTCATCAAATTTTTTAATGTAGTAATAATAGAGGCTGTCATGCGGAACGATTAATTCTGCATGAGGAAGTGTAAAAGGAAAAAAGGCAAAAAATGTTTGTTTACTGTTCTTAATAAAATTTAATCCCTGTTGCGCGATGAGATCTTCAGAATAAGTATTTTTTCCTTTAGCGTTTTCAGGAAAATTGATTCTTTCATGATTATTCCATAAATGATCAGGATAATAATTATGTGCCAGCGTCTGGCAATTATAGCCATAAAATTCATCGAAACCTTTTTTTTCAGGGTCACCAGTTGTGGTAATGTATCCGAGTCCCCATTTACCAAAAGCACCGGTTTGATAACCGTTTTGTTGCAAAATATTTGCAAAGGTTACAACTGAATCAGGCAAAGGGGTTTGGCCTTCCGGCTTATAAGTTTTATTACCACGAATTGGACTATGGCCTGTATGCAGGCCGGTCATAAAACTTGCGCGTGAGGGAGCGCAAACCGGAGCGCCCGAATAAAATTGAGTGAACCTGAGGCCTTGCCTGGCCAGTTGATCAATATTAGGTGTTTCAATTTTTTGTTGTCCATAGCAACCTACATCGCCATAACCAAGATCGTCGGCTAAAATAAAAATGATGTTTGGCCTGGATTTTTCAGCAAATTTTTGGGCATGTCCATTATCAATTACAAAACAAAAAATGAAAAAGAAAAATATTGGAATGAGTTTCATTTGCATAAATTATCGGGCTTATCTTATTGATTCAATAAGTAATTTTTCAATGTACAACCTTTCAGGTTTTTAATTCCATTGATTACAATATTGGCATTGAACAGGGCGCCTTCACGGTTGGTATGCGTATGATCACCGGGAAAAAAAGCAGCCGTTTTTTGTTTACCCATTTTTTCATACGCATCTCCAATACTATTATTCAGATCAATAAAGTAAGCGTTCGTTTGCTGTGCAACTTCTTTGGCCCATAACGCATACGCTTCATTACTGCGAATGACTTTTCCATCTTTCCACATATTCCTGGGAATTGGCGAACAAACAATTGGAATGGCTCCTGCAGCCTTTGCATCGTTTACATATTTTCGCATGTACCAACCGTAAGTATGAACAATTTCTTGTTGTTTTCTGATGGGATTATAAATTTCCACACTGTCATTTCCAATCCCTTTTATTGTTCCTCTTGCTCTTGCGGTATCATCCAAAGGGCCGCCATCATTATGCCCAAACTGCATAATTACGTAATCTCCTTTTTGGAGCTTTTGCAAAATTTTATCCCATCTTCCATCGGTCAAAAAAGTTCGGCTGCTTCTTCCACCGATAGCGTCATTTTCTATCCTGATCCTTGTCGTATCAAAATAGTCTGCAATAAAACTTCCCCATCCCTGCAAAAGATTATTGCTGTTTCCATTCCCGTTTTTCACAGTCGAATCACCGATGATGTAAAAAACAGGTTTGTGTTTATTCAAAGTAAATGCCATCGCAACTATTGCAAACAGCATTAAAAAGAATTGTAAAGATTTATTTTTCATGTAATACCGTTTTTACTTTTTTCCTTCAGCTTTCAAAATAATTTTGCCATATTTTAAATTATCTCCTTTTGCCCTTACTATTATATTTCCTGAATTTGCATTTGCCTTTATAACCGCAATGCATGTTCCTTTGAAAGCTCTTCTCTCACTGGCCTGGAAAGGTTCCTTGCTTGTTACATCCGAATTATCAACCGCGGCAATTACTCCTGGCCCTTCAATATTGAATTTGATATTAGTGTCAGATACAGGACATGGAATTCCATTTTCATCAGTAATGGTTGCTCTTACAAAAACCACATCATCCCATTTGTTTTCAACAGTAGATTTAGCAGCAGTTAAAACTATTTTGGCTGGCTTGCCTGCAGTTTTTAATTCCTGTTCCGCAACAATTTTCCCTTTATTTTTTCCAATCGCTTTCAATATTCCTTTTTGAAAATTCACGCTCCAGGTTCGGGGAGAGGCATCGTCAGCGGGACGGTTTTTTGCTCCCAATGATTTTCCATTCAAAAACAATTCCACTTCATCACAATTGCTGAAAACCTGCAACTGCGCTATATCATAGCTATCCACATCCGCGGGGCTCCAATCACTGATCCATTCTCCTGCTCCGGCATTCTCTGATTTCCGCATTACATACACCATTGGTGTAGCGCTCCACCAGCTTTTTCTTTGCCAGCCTGCTTCTCTTAATCCGCCGGTTTTATCAACCAGGGAGTTTCCAAATACGACTTCAGGCCAATCCGATTCGCCGAGATAATCAATACCCACCCACAAAAACTGCCCTGCCATAAAAGGATTGTCGCGAAGCGCCAGCCACGCACTCATTGCAAGCGTGTTTTCCGTTCCTATTACTTTCCAATCCGGATGTTTTTCATGAGCGGCTATCAATTCATTTTCGCGATAATTCTGGCCCACCACGTCCATCATATTTGCGAAGCCATTTTCATACACATGAGAGGAGCCTGGGCGGAAAAGCGCCATCGTTACCGGTCGTGTCTTATCTAACGAATGAATTAAATCCTGCTGCATTTTATATTTTTTAAACCCTGCAGAATCATTGAGATTGTCGTGGATCTCATTGCCCACACTGTAGATAATTATTGATGGATGATTCCTGTCACGCATCACCATTGCTTTGGTATCTCTTTCCCACCAATCATCAAAGTACAGGTTGTAGCCGTATTCAGCATGACTTTTTTTTGCATCCCATGTATCAAATGTTTCCTCCATAACTAAAAACCCCATTTTATCACAAAGAGCCAGGAACTCTGGTGCGGGCGGATTATGGGCCGTTCTGATAGCATTTACACCAAGGCCTTTTAGAATATTCAGCCGGTACCTCCAAACCCCCAAAGGAACCGCCGCTCCGAAGGCGCCGCCATTCTGGTGTAGGCACACTCCTTTTATTTTTAAATTTTTTCCATTCAACCAAAAGCCTGTTGCAGCTTTAAATTTTTCATTACGAATTCCGAACGGAGTGGTTATTTCATCCACCTGTTTTTTATCGACGAAAACTTTACTAACGGTATGGTATAGACGAGGATTATCAATGTTCCACAGATCGGGTTTTTTAATTTTTACTTTTTGCAAAATCATTTCATCTTTTCCTTCTCTTATTTTTTGTTTTAAATCGGCCGAAGCAACCGTCTTACCATCCGGTGAAATAATATCGGTATGCAATAAAATATTTTGAGAAGAAGTTGATTGATTAGTGATGCTAGTTTGAATTTGCACTTCGGCATTTGCTGATGAAATATCTGATGAGGTAACGAACGAACCCCAATGAGCCACGTGAACAGGATTCGTGATAATCAGATGAACATGCCTGTAAATTCCTGCGCCAGTGTACCAACGGGAAGCAGGCTGAACTGAATTATCCGCACGAACGGCAATCACGTTTTTTTTATCTTTTCCATAATTTAAATGGCCTGTTAGCTCATATACAAAGCTACTGTATCCGGAAGGCCGTTTACCCAAATGAAAGCCATTTATCCAGACATCGCTATTGGCCATGATGCCCTCAAACTCAATAAAGATGTACTTTTTCTCGTTTTCCTTTTTCAAATAAAAAGACTTTCTATACCATCCAATTCCATCAGGCAAATAGCCGCCACCTCTTCCGGTACTATTATTCCTATCATAAGGTCCTTCTATACTCCAATCATGTGGAACATTCAAAGAACGCCAGCCGGCATCATCAAAATTCGTGTGTTCAGCACCGTTAGTATCGGCTTTTAAAAATTTCCATGAGGAATCGAAGGATTGAATGATTCGGTAATTTTCAGTTTGTGCTTGTGTGGAAGAACATAAAATAAAGAGAAAAAGAATCATCAAGGCCTCACCCCAACCCCTCTCCTTCGGAGAGGGAACTAACCTATTAGAGAGCATCTTACTAATTTTAATTTTTGACAAGAATGAATTTATTTTTAATTTTTCAATCTTTCCTGGTTGGCTTTCCCTTTTGAATCGATGGAAATACTTTCTCTTTTATCAATGGTAAGATTTACGTTATTGAATTTCCAGTCTTTTGTGAATTCAAATAATCCAATTGCTCCGGCAGAGATATCGCAATTTGTAAATACAAAATTTTCCAATACAGATTTTTCATAGCCTGAGCCCACGAATGCATGATTGCAATGGGTAACTTGTACATTTTCCACATACACATCTTTGGCATGAGGTATCCCTCTTCCCGCAGGTTCCACTTTGTGCAACATCGCCTTCCAATAATCCGGAATGGAATCGTAATTATATCCTTTCGGTAATTCAGAATAACTGTAGGAGGGATTCCAGTTGAGATTAACCTGTATAGCATTATTTACAGAATCTAAAACGGTGTTGGTGAAATGAATATCTTCAATTGTGCCGCCGCGTGTAAAAGCAGATTTAATGCGGAGACCGTTATCAGTGTGTTTGGCGTAAAGGTCTGTCGCTAATACATGCCTTATTCCACCTGAGGTTTCACTTCCCAAGGTAACAAGCCCGCTACCACGGCGGGCTATGCATTTTCTTATCACGATATATTCCGCGGGTTTGTTTACGCGAAGCCCATCCCAGTCGCGGCCAGCCTTCAAACAAATATTATCATCATTACAATCAATATCGCAGTTTTCTACCAGCACCCATGTTGAAGAATCGATATCAACACCGTCAGTACTTGGGCCATGGCCATCTTCATTATTGCGAATGATAAGGCCATCTACAGTTACATGATGGGAATACAAAACCTGCACCGTCCAGAAGCCTGCATTTTTTAATGTGATTCCTTTCAAAGTAATATCAGAAGAATTTTGTACCAACATCGTTCTTACTCTCTTTGCATCGTAATCAACTATCCAGCGCAGACCTTTTTTATCGTACTCTTTGCGCATTGCCCAATATTTATCCCAACAAAATTTTCCCCTTGCATTCACAATGCCGTCGCCGGTTACAGCCGCATTTTTAGCATCAATTATATTTATCAATGCCGACGGCCATTTCATTTCTATTCCTGCGATGCGTGTATTGATTTCTGGATAATCAGCAAAGTTTTGTGAACCTAATAAGGTAACTCCTTTATCAATTCGCAGATGCACATTTGTTTTTAAGTAAATCGCTCCTGTTACATAAATACCGGGATTGAATGCTACAATTCCGCCGCCACTTTTTGCGCATTTATCTATTGCGTCCTGTATTCGTTGGGAAATAATTTTTGAGGTATCGCTTTTGGCTTGTATTAAAAAAAAATTTGTTGCGGATGGATATTGTTTGGCGCCCACGTTTGAAGCCCAGCTTAAATCACTGTCAGATTTATCCTGGCAAAAAGCATTATTACAAGATGCAATTAAAGCAACAGTAAACAAAGAAAAAAGAAGGTTTTTTATTTTCATAATACAATCGTTATAACTGAAGAAGTTTCAAGATGACAAAAAAAATTGGTTTGGCCATCCTGTACATACCTGCATATTAAACTGTAAATCAAAAAATAAACTAAAAATCAATTTTTTGCTTTTTTGGTTCCTTTAATTAATTTTGATTCCTTAAAATAGAACGAAAAAAGATCTGGTTAACCAAAACCATAAAGAATCAATTGCCAGGAAATCCCATCGACTTTTTTAGATTTTTTTACAAAGCCCATTATAGATTGATATTTATTCTGTTTTGGTTAATCAATCCTCATTTTTAAGAACCGGACTACCTACTAACTTAGGTTTGTTACTTCAAACAATGAATAGGCTTTATATTTCGGTAAAAAACTAACAACATTCAAAAATAACAACATTTAAAAATAACAACATTTAAATCCAAAAAATGTTTAAGAATTTAAACAAAAGTCTAATTAACCAAGGGTATGTTCCAAATATCTTATTGCTTGCTTTACTTTTATTTTATTCTTTTATTCTGTTTCCTCAGGAAGTCCTGGTTTATAAAATCATCATCTGGCTTACAACATTCATTGTAACCTTATGCTTATTTAAAATAAATATTCTTTTATTACGCGTATTTTTAATCTCTATCGGCATTCTGGCTGCTATTTTTTATCCAATAAATAATCTTTTTGGCCCGGTTTCATCTTCAAATGTTGAAGCTTTAATGAATACAGATTATGCTGAAGCTTCGTCGTATTTGTCTATTGTACCCTTCAACTTATATATTAAATCTTTACTTCTGTTTCTAATACCTCTGTATTTAAGCTTTTTTACCTTTAGATTTTTTAAGTTAAGAACATCCTTGATTTTCGTCATTATAATTGCAGGTTTGTACCTTTCAAACCGTTATTATTTCACCTATAAGATGAACTTTAAATCTCTTGAAGGGGCATTTAATACTATTCCTACAAAGCTACTGGGAAACATTACCAAATTCTATTTGGTAACATTAAAAGGAATGAGATACCAGGCACATTTACTCCATAAGAAAGATGATTGGAAAATCGAAAGTGATAGTTTGAAAAAACAACTGTACATTTTTATTATAGGAGAAAGTGTTCGAAGAGATGTTTTCTCAAATCAAAAACTATTTTCTTTCATTCCATTGGATACAATTCCAAAAGTTAATTTCAACAGTGTTGTTTCTTATGGTTATGTTACTATCCCATCCATTAAAAATGCATTCGTACTTAGAAAAGATAATACCCCAGGTGAACCTTATTTTCCTGATAATATTGTGAATTTGGCAAAGAAAGCTGGTTTTCATACAGAATGGTTTTCAAACCAGGGATTCGTAGGAGATGACGATAATTATATAAGCGCAATTGCAAAATGCGCCGACTATTCAAAGTTTCTGAATGAAAAACAATATTTCGATACCAGAACAAGTGATAGAGAACTTATAAAAATTTTGGAACAAAGATTACTTCTTTCCGGGAATCAGCCTAGCGTATATTTTTTGCATACCATCGGATCTCATCCATCTGCCTGCAGGATAACTAATGGGCATTATGATAAATTTGTAGAATCAGATGAAATTTCCTGTTACATAAAATCTATCAGCGATACAAAAAAACTGATATATGAAATTTACGAACTCGCAAAAAAAAGTAGAAAAACTTTCAGTATTGTTTATTTCTCAGACCATGGAATCACCTATGATTACGCCAATAAAATTTTTACACATAATCATAGCAAAGAAGAATATACTATTCCGTTTTTTTATTTAGCGGATGATCTTTCCAAAAATCAGAATATTAGTGCTTATAGAAATCTTGGAGATTTTATTAATTTTTTTCAGGAGATTACTGGTATCAAAACCAGTAATATAACTTATGATTTTCGCTTTATTTCAGAAGATTATGATAAAAATTGGAATCATCTTGCCGATGGATTAATTTTTAATAACCTTAAAGATAATCCACTGCCATTTTAAGAGTATTCTCTCCGGCTAATTTCTGTAAATTTAAAAGTGTTGCGTACCCTTGAAGGTCTTGAAGGTCGTTCTATGATTGAGCTTGTTTGTTCAAAATATGATTATCAATACCACCGATCAAAATAAAATAATTGAACTTTTTATTTTCATATTACAATTGTTATAAAAGAAGAAGTTTCAAGATGACAAAAAAAATTGGTTCGGGCGTCCTGTACATACATGGCCTGTTTTTGATTTATAAATAAATTAATCCTGTATGATTTTGGGAGTAAGTAAATAAATAAATGATTTCTTTATTCTGTTGGAATGCAGGCTGGCGCTGAAGTCCAATTAATTCCGCCAAAAGAAATTTGTATGTTTAAAAATGCTTTCATCATTTCCTTTGTAAAGTAACGCTCATCAGGCCAATCACTACATCGTTGGCAAGCGCTTCAATGGTTAAAGATTTTAATTCCTTTGATGCGCGCACGGGCATATCCAATACGGTTGCTGCACCACCATCAATTGCCATATCCGTAAAGCCTTTTATGGTGGAATATTTTTTTAATCCATAACCAAATTTTCCTTCCTTTAAATATAGCCGTAAAGGAAAAGGCGCACCGGTGGTGAATGCATACCCATCAATCATATAATCCTGCTCAATTGGCCACCAGTTTTCAGGATTGCGCAATTGCAAAGTATCTGAGCTTCCGTCATTATAATTTATTAAAATTTCTCCATTCACTATGCGACTTTGCATTGGATTGGTAGAGCCGGCCATCAGAAAATAAATGTGTGTAGCAATCCCTTTTAAAGGAATATGTATTCTTTCAGGATAATTATTCCATTGAGAAGTAAATACAATATTCTGTAAAGATGAATCAGATGGAGTATTGAAAGGAACGCCATTAGGTGTAGTGATTTCATTTTTGTTTGCGGCCAATTTACGCAGGCCACCATCATCGATGTTCGCCTGCGCCAGGGGTGCAGTCCAGTTACCAATACCCTGAGTAGGTAATTGCAGGGTAGGAGATTTTACTCTGGGTTCAAGATACTGTTGTTTGAAAATGTCGTTAATTTTTGCATTGTAATAAGGTTGTAAATCTATTGTGTCAAAAACAGATTTCCCTGTCAATAATGGATCGATATTATTTTCTTTATGGATTGGTTTTACATAAAAAGAAAATGGTTGCCAGAAAATAAAAGCGCCTTGTTTTACTTCAACAAAAAATGTTTTGTTCCCTGTACTTTGAACCAAAGCATTTAGCTGATGATTATTAGTATTAATTTCTTTCAAGCAATTTTGCGGATCAAAAACTTTTATAATTTTTTCTTTTGCAAAATGAATTCGTAACTTTTCATTCGTGGTGAAAGAGTTTTTTAAGGAAGGCTTTTCAAAACTTTTACCATTCCATTTAATTTCAATTTTATAATTTTTTTCAGCAGGAATATTTATCTCAATGGAAGGATGCCCGATTGCATTTTCTGATTGCTTCCATTTAATAATTTTCCCATTCACTTTTATAAATTCAACACTATCCCTCCTGGCTCTGACAATAAATTTTAAGTGCATGACTTTTTGAAAAGAGGGAATGAGGGTATAAACATCAATATTATTTTTTCTTTTAAAATCAATTGAAATATCAGGGACAGTGAAAGAAGCGAAATTCCATTGCGTGGGCAATCCCGGTTTAATAGTTAATGTATCGCTCAATGCATCTGGTTCAATACCAAAGAGGCCTTCCACTAAAGTACGCGCTGCGACTCCGATTGGATCAGCAAAATCACGGTAGAGTTCACCCCGAACTGCATCATAAAAAGAAAGCTGCTCAAAATTGCCAGGGCTTGCTCCAAGAAACATACTTTCTACTAACGCACTCTTCCATAAATGAAAAGCCTCTTCGGGGCGGCCACCCTGCCAGTAAGCCAAAGAGGTATTCAGATTTTCTGCGAGTACTACATTATTTAAAGACCATGTGTAGGGTTGCCAGTTCGTAGTGGACAATAAATACAAATTGTCAAGTGCTAATCCTGTTGCCTTGACAGGAATATGAGGAATATCCGCATCAATATACTTCAAACTTTCATAGGTCTGGAAGTTGTCCGGCACTTTGCTGTCAATCGCCTGGTAGATGGTCCATAAACTCGCAGAAGGATGCAACATTTTCAAACCAAGAACGTCTTTGTATTCTGCATACCATCCATTGGACGGCATCCATAATTTAGTTTGTATGGAATTTAAAATATGTTCAGCTTCCTTTTTATAGGGTGCAGGATTTTCACCAACCAGGGAAGCAATTTTCGCAGCCATTTTATTGGCCCTGTAATTATAGGCCGAAGAATGTGTAACGCCGCCACCGCTGTATTGCAGCGCATCACTTGCCCATATATCGGCGTAGGAATCGTACAATCCATCACCATCTGAATCAAAATTTCTTTTTTCCCACACAAGATGTCTTTTTAACAAAGGCCACATTGTTTTTACAAAATCAATATCGCCCGTCCATTTAAAATGATTCAAAAGCGCATCAATAAAAACAAGATTCATATCGTAATGATTGGGCCTGAAATCACCGCCGGGATTACGACAAATATATCCGTTGCTGAAAAGTGAAGTACCTGATTTTTCTAATTGTCTTGCAAGGTGCAAAGCAGTATCGGCTACTACCGGGCCGGTCAGCGGCGACGTCAGTTGCGATAACGCATAACTGCTAAAATGTTCTTTTGCTCTGTTGTGCCAACCTAAAGGATCAGCCACATAAGGGCCACGCCATCCGGGCAATCGCATACGCCAGGCGACCGCTCCGTGCAAATAAGATGGCGCTTCCCAAATCGCATCAGCAGCAATGCATAAAGCTTCCGCTACTGTATTGATATACGGATCAGGGGTTGAAAGTCTTATTCTGTCTGCAATTTTTTCTCTTGCTTTTTCTGCATGGTTAAATACGTTTTCTAATTCCTGGTAACTAATATTCAGAGAGGCACTATTTTGAATCAAAAAATAATTGGTTGTATCAGTAGCATTTATTTTTCCCGTAATAACAGGCAACGATGAAGAATCAGATTGAAATAATTTTGTTGGGTTTCCCTGCGCATTTGCATCTGCAATATGAACAATTGAGCCAACCGGAAAAATTCCGGAAAGACGTTTTGGAACCTCCTTAGAATCTGTATATTTTAATTCAAAAATATTTTTTTGAACTGTAAATAGATTGCCCTTACAATAATCCGGCTGCAAATAAAATGAAGATTCAGGGTCTGCGCCAATATCACCATTGCGGGAAAACTTTTTACCAGAGGCTCCGCCAAACACCCAAAGTAATTCAACGTTTTTGTTGGTATTAATAAATTGGGTTTTTATAATCATGCCTTCTGCATCAGCAAGTGCAAGAACCCAAATTTTCAAAATCCCATTGCCCAGCATGGAATCTTTTATTTCATACAACATACTGCCGGGCCGATAAATGGCTTTGATATTTTTTGCATCAATCAACCATTTACTTTTATTGCCATTTATAATACCCAATTTAAAATTACCACCCATTCCGGGCATATACATGGCAAACTCGGGAAGATCGCCCGCTTCTACCCGGAAGGCAGTATTCGTTCCATATAATGCCCGGTTGAAGCGGCGGGTTGGATTCATACAGACAAAATCTTTTCCCTCAGGTTTATAATGAATGGTTCTTATTTCATCATGCCAATATTTTGTTGAATCATTTTGCGCTGCCAGTGTTTTGGTGAAAAGAAAAAGAAAAATAAAAGCAAAACGCATAAGATGATTTAGATTTTATTGATGAAGAGATCGTTGAAAGCTATTCGATTTCCGTCAAGGTTACCGGACCTTCCAGTCCTGAAACTCTCGGTTGCCATTTTGAAGCATCAAACAATCCATTTGCATCCCTGTCCTGTGGCGGCTTTGCAGCAAAATTGATGTTATTAAATTTTTTCCAGGATATATGCCTTTTATCCAAATCAATAATGCGGTTGGCCATGCTGTTGGAAACTTTTATTTCCAAAAGGTTGTCGGCTTTTAATTCATCACGGTCAAGCCTACACGAAAATATTGGACCGATTAATGTGGCGATTTTTTTTCCGTTGACAAACACCTGTGCACTTTCATCCACTTTACCAAGATTTAATAAAAGCTGTGATGAGTTGCCCGAAGGTTTTTTGAAATGAACAGAATACAATGCAGTGCCTGAAAAAACCTGGTACGGATTATCTTTAAAATCAGTCCATGGTTCCAATTGATCCATTGTTACAGTTCCAGGCAGTGTTGGACCGCCGTTTATAAATTTTAATGTCCATTTTCCATTAATTTCAACGGGAGCATTTATTGTTTTGATATATGGATAAGAATTTCCGCTAATGATTTTTGCTGAAGTTTGCACAATTACACTTTCATCCGGATTCAATTGTAAAAGCACCTCAGTAAAGCCTTTCGCGTCTTTTTTGAATTGAGCAACTCCTGAATCAGCGGTCATTGGGTTGTATAAAGAAACGCCATGGGCTTTTGTGTGAAGTGTGACCCATCCATTAAATGAATTGCCACTTCTATTGGTAATAAAATAAAATTCAGAGCCATCTGCATTTTGTCTTCGCGCAAATTCTAAATTTTTATCAGCCATATTTTCTCTCCTGATGGAAGTATATTTCAGTAATCGTTGCAGGTTATCTGAAATTAAAAATCTGCCTTTCCCAACCGTAGCCGATTTTATTTCCGAATCGTTTGTTGAAACAAAATTCAATTGTTGTATTATTTTTTGAAATACTTTTTCGTGTTGTTGTAAATCTCCATAACCCGGTACTTTCGTTGGCAAATTTTTATAGGCCAGAATGGTGGCTCCGTCTTTTGCAAGCCCAAACAATTTCTGAAGCGTTTCAGCTTTCATAAATTTGACACCAGCCAAAATAATGGTTTGATAAGAGATGCCGCCAGTCTGAATTTTATTGCCTGAATTTTTTAAATTAAGAATTTGCCTGTCAGAAATATAATCAAAGGCATATCCCTTTTGCTGCATCGTATCTGCGGCGAGTTCAAATGGCGTACCATTAAAGCCAGGTTTCATTCCATCAAAATGCAATAACAATTGCTTTCCCGGTTCAGAATATTTATCATAGATTGGAAAATATAAAAGCACATCATTATCTGCTTTTCCCTTTTGCAAAAAAGATTGCGTTCTTGCCACATAATGATTCAAAGCAGAAAAATTATTCCAGAAGGGGTTGGCCTGTGTAAATTCAACGGAAGCATAAAACAGCCTGCCAGGCCACGTTTCAGAAGGCGGCGAATAGGCCGTGCCGTGATAAACAATATGATTCACACCGCCAATAAAATATACGTCCAAAGCTTTTTTTACATCAGCAAGTGTTGAAATAAAATGCTCGTTCAGCCACGTGGCTGATTCTGAAGAAGCTAATTGTTTGCCCATCACATGCGATGCAGAAGGAGCGAATTTGATTCGTAAAATTTCTGTCCCTTCTGTTTCCGGAATATCCACCGCGCTGTACAAATCCAGTGTGTTTGCCGGTGAGCCATGCGATTGATTGCGCACAATTTTATTTTTGCTATGGGCCCATTTAGACCATTCTTTAGTAAAATCATTCAATATCAATTCGTCTATCGTCATCCGGTAGTCGCAAAGGATACGATTACTTTTTTCAGTTGGCGTTTTGGTAAATAATTCAGGAAGAAATTTTTTTAAATCATATCCTCTTCTTTTTTTAAATTCTTCAAAAAGCAGTGGGGTATAATTGGATTGGCCTACTGCATCATCCACTTCATAAGAATCATTAAAAAAACCGCGCAATCCGCTAAGGTCATGTCCCTGAAAAGCTTTATCAAAACGATTTAAATAGTGATCTAAAGCAGCGGAGGAAAAATGGTCAATTACATTTCCTTCTCCACCAGGCGCCGCCCGTTCTACCTGTTTCCCATGCCATCCCATAAATAAAGCAAAGAGTTTCCAATTGCCTTTCGGAGCTGTCCAATCCAGTAGTCCTTCCGGATTTACTTTGTTGGTGATATCAATGGTATCGCCCGCATCTGAATACGCCATCAACACTTGCAATGGCAATGGCCGCTTATATTTTATCTGATCGATGGCAAGCGCCTGTAAATTTTTATTTGAAGAAACAGGATACAAAATACTATCAATACTAACTTGATAATGATGCTCAGTTCGAACCAATGGTGGTTGTATAAATTCAATGGTATCTTGTAATCTTTCGCCCCCGTGCAGCGAATAGGTTTTATACACCATATTCTTGCAGGCATCCTTGTCGCCAATCCACGGGCCGCCAAAAGGCCAGCCCGTTGCATTCGCTAAATCGATTCCAAGATTCAGTTTCTTCCCTTCCTCCAAAGTATAATCAAACATCTCCATCCATTTTGGAGAAAGAAAATTGATATATTTATCTTCCTCGCCTTGCACCCCATAAATGGGAGTAATTTCAAGGCCTCCAAGCCCCACATCATGATATTGCTGCATAACTGTTTTGAGGTCTTGCTTATTCACCTCACTTCCAAGCCACCACCAGCGCGTCCACGGTTTGGTTTGGGACGTAATTGCCGGCCATGTAATCTGTGCAGAAATATTTTGAAAGCAAAGCGCAGTGAATAAAAGAAAAAAAGTTTTTTTCATTTTATAAAGTTAAACCAGCGAATAAATTATTGAAGATGAGATTTGATTTCTACTGCGTACACGTCCTCTATCCCTTCAAAATTGGCCCTGAAAATAATCCACTTTTCATCGGGACTAAAATGCACATTGGGTTCCAGTTTGTAATTATGATTGATCATATTTACCAGTTTCTCTGATTTAAAATGATCTCCTTCGGGCGTAAATAAGTATATCCATTTACCATCAGGAGCTTTGGCTACGGCATTGGGTGCGCCTCCATCGCCCGCAAATAATTTGCCATCAGGAGAAGAAGTGAAATGCACCGACCATTCATTTCTTGTCAAAGAGTATTTTTTCTCTTTTCCTGTAGCAATATTGCATCCGCCTACAAAAAATGTAACACCACGTGGCTGTTGCAAATCAAAATAAATGTATTTACCGTCATGTGAGAACCATTCATGGCCTGCGATCTCCATGTTCATTGTCCGCTTGTGAATCAATTTCACTTCCTTTGTCCGGATATCAATAGTCCATATTCTGTCCACTTTATGCCACGGGCCTTCGTGGCAAAACATCAGGAGATGGGGATCAGTTGGAGAAAACTGAACATGATTGAGCCACGCGGTATCAGAAAATATTTTGTTGAGCTTTCCTGTTTTTATATTAATAGTAAAAAGCGTGCGCCTTAATTTAGCTTCATATATTTTTTCAAAATAATCGCTTTTTGATGGGTTCTTTTTAAATATTTCTTTTTCTGCATCTTCGGCCCTGGCTCCTGCAAGCAAGGTTCCATCCGCATTTACGGTAGTAATCCCTCCTCTGAAATCAGGCGGGAAAACAAAAATTTTTCTTTCTTTTTTGGTAGAAATATTGATTGCAAAAACGGTGTCTTTCACCTGGTAAAAAACTTCATTTAGTTTGGGCGAAACAATTTCTCCTTGCATGGCGTCAGGCCTGTGAGTAAGCTGTTCTATTTTTAATGTTTTGAGATCAACAGTATATAATTGTTTATTTCTCGCATTGTTATTATAGGTTTCCTGCTTCTTTATATTTTCACTGTTCTGTTTATCACTTCCGTAAAAAACCATTTTGCCAGCCACAAACGGATCATTATGAAAATAAAAACTCATGTTGCTTCCTTCTCTCCTGGTTAACTTGATAATTTTATGATGGGTATCGGCATCTATCCATTCGTTAGGCATAGGTCCCGGCACTGTTTTTAAAACCGGCTGGGCATCCACACGAAGTAGAAATAAAAAAGAGAATGCAAAAATTGTGATCAGGGTTTTCATAAATCTGATTTTATAATTTAGAAAGTGAGAAAATATTTTTTAATAAACCTGCCAAACAGATTGATTTTTTTATTGCTCTTACATCAATTTAAAAATGTTGCTTTTTTGTTGGTTCACTGCATTCTACCATTCCTGGCCTAAGCGGGCAGCTTCATTTCGCTTTATAAATATTTTTTATTTTTTTAAACATAAAGAAATAAAGCAAGCCTGTTTATGAGTTTAGTATAGAAACGGAAATACAAGTTATCAGAAACTAAATTTCTGATAACTTGTAAAGGATAGCATCCAATCAGTACCCCGGATTCTGTTGATACAAATCTGGATAAATATCAATTTCCGTTTGAGGAATTGGATATACGAGGTTATGTTCATCTATGGTCTTGGTTCTTCCTGTCGCAGCAAACCAGGCATTCATTGTTGGAATTGCCTTTCCGGTTCTCACCAGGTAAAACCAATACTGGCCTTCGTCAGCAAATTCATGACGATATTCGGTAGTCAGGGCTTTATCAAATTCTTCTTTTGTTGCAGGAGTAATGGCGGCCAACCCAGCTCTCGTTCTGACACGGTTTAACAGATCAACGGCCTGCTGCGTAGGGCCTGATTTATCATTTAAGATTTCTGCTTCCATTAGTAAAACATCAGCATAGCGCAATAAAGGAAAATTTTCAGGCCAGTCATCATAATTGGTAAGTGTGTTTAAACCAAAGTCTACAAATTTTTTGAAAAAGGGAACGTTGCTGTGCCTGGGAGGATTGTCATTGGTGGTGTAAGAAGTGTCATAGGTTACATCAAATCTTGTATCAACAGAATCATAGCTGTTCAGCAAATCTTCTGAAACGGTAAGTCTTGCAGCAGAATTCAGAATTCTTACACTGACCAGGTCTGTACTCACATTGCCCAGCACTTCCGATGGGAACGTGCTGCCCTGCCCAAATCCCCCTGATATAAACTGTACTTCAAACAGGGCATGCTTGTTATCATTTTTATAACCAAACAGGTCTTCATAATTTGAGGCTAAAGCCAATTTGGGAGTAGTTCCTTCATGGCTTATAATATCTTCGAGCAATGCCTGGGCTTTGTCCTGCATCGCTGTTTGGTTCAAAGGATATCCTGCCATAGTTAAATATACTTTTGCTAAAATTCCCTTGGCTGCCCATGAAGTAACTCTTCCCACATCTCCGCTGGCAGTATAATTTCCGGGCAGCGAATCTTTTACAGCTTCCATTTCGGTAGTGATGAAATGATAAATATCTGCAGGTTCCGATTGCTTAATTTTAACGCCTTCGGAAGGAGAAATTACTTTATCAACCAATGGAACTCTTCCCCAAAGCCTTACCAATTGGAAATAAGCAAAGGCTCTTAAAAATCTTACTTCGGATTTGTAGCGTGATTTCAGAGAAGGATCATCAAAATTAACCTTATCAATATTTTCCAGCACACCATTGGCCCTGTTGATCATTGCATATAAACTTTGCCATGTATCATGCACAGTTCC
>JBIQMJ010000004.1:0-34915 GCA_044463445.1 Segetibacter koreensis | reverse complement strand
TTTTTAGAATTCAGAAGATCGCGGCCAAGCGTGGTGTTGGTATAAGATTGATGAACCATTCCGGCGAGCGTGGGAAGGATATCAATTTGTGAAACCACCTCATGTCTTGTAGCTTCATCCAATAACTGCGGCGCATAAAACAAAAGCGGAACATGCTCATCACTCAGGCTTCCTTTTTCCCAGGCTTCCGGATAAATTGCCCCGGTTTCCCCTTCCACACCATGATCGCCTATAAATGCAAAAATGGTATTATTAAACCAGGGCTGCTTCTTTGCATTTTCAATAAATGTTTTAAAGCAATAATCAGTATAGCAGAATGATTGAAATTCCTTTAAAGATTCAAAACCATATTTATGAAGGGTATCTTCATTTTCTACGCGCTTTACAAAATCAATGTCTTCCGGCGGAATACTGTAAGGCCGGTGATTATCGGCGGTTTGAATTATTGCAAAGAAAGGTTTTTTATTTTCAGATAATACTTTTTCAGATTCAAGAAAAAGATTTTTGTCGCTGATGCCCCAGACATTTAAGACTTTTGATTTAAAAGAACCTTCCTGGAATATTTTTACTCCGGTTACATTTTTGATCAGCCCGTCAAAATTATTGAAATCACTGCTGCCTCCGAGAAAATAGAATTTGTCATAATCTTCAAAAGAATTAATAATAGTATTTTGCTGAACAGCTTCAGGATTTCGCGTGGAAAATTCTGAAAGTTGTACATCAGGTATGCCACTCACGATTGCAAAAACGCCGCGTGCAGTGCCAAAGGTTGGGGTGAAACAACGATCAAAAAAAATACCGCTGTCGCACAATTGTTTAAAATACGGTGTGGTATTCAATGGATTGCCACTCATACTGCTTTTATACATACTGAAACTTTCACAGATCACTAAAATTATGTTGGGCCTGCTTTCCAGCGCTTTACTGTTGGGCAATACAAGCCGCGAATAGCTTTGGTCGTTGATGTTTTTCTGGTCGAGTTGTAAGAAATCAGCCATTAATGGAAAATAGCTTTTTGCTTTGTCATCATCAAATGAAGGTTTGCGGAATTGCAGCGTAGTAAAAAAATTTTGCATTGGATTCAATGCGACATAAGATTTGAAATTATCGTTTAGCTCAAAAGCATCTTTCCATTGTAATGGATATACCGAAAAAATTCCGTACACACACCACATCAGGAAAATCACAGATCCCGCATGCCATTGTTTTTTATAAATAATATTCTCCTGCTCCTTTCTTTTGGTAATCACATGCGTATGCTTAAAAAGTTTGGACATCAGGAAAACCGCCATCACCAATGCTGTCAGCAGCCACACCATTGGATAACTCTGCCAAAGCATTTTAAAGGAAATGGAAGGATCTTCTGCAAAATTTAATGCGCTGGCATTGATCCGGGTATGATTGTAACTGAAATTTCCAAAATCTGCACCGAAAAAAAATAAAACAAAAAGTGTGGTGACAGCGAGATAATAGGACCAATATTTTTTATTTTTTTCTGAATGAAAAGGGGAGAATCGCGGAAATACCGACAATACGGCAATTGGCAGAAGAATGATCGAGATCCATTTGGCATCATACCTGAAACCAAGTATAAACGAAGGAATCAGCGAAAGCGCACTTGTATTTTCGGGGATAAATAAAACAACTGTTGCCACGCGCAATATCGTAAATATGAGCAGATAAATCAGCCAGAGTTTGGTGATCCATTTTATAGTTAATGGAACTGAACGTGGAATTTTTAATTTTGTGATCATGGTAAAAAACGGGATGGCTAATGATTTATCTGACCAAATAAAGCCAGGAAAATTGATTTACTGTTTTTTATTATTCAGCAAAAGATATTTAGAAGTTTGATAATAAGCTTCGGCCAGCTTTTCTAATTTCTTCCGGTCTTCTGTTGTTTCAAAAGAGGAAGGCAACGGATTATTATTTTCCGAAGACCTGAAATCCTTATTCCCGGTAGAAAGGTCATTCACAAAAACGTATTGGTCGGTTATTATTCCAATTCGTTTTATCAACGGGTCGAATAAAAAAGCTAAATTCTTAAAACGGACATTGCTATCTTGCGTGGTGTCGAAAAGATTTCTTCCAATGGCAGTATTGGTGAATGAAATATTGGCCAGTGCAGATACCGAGGGAAGCAAATCAACCTGGGAGCACGTTCTGCCACTCCGTTGTGGCTTTAGCAAAGCCGGTGCATAAAAGAGTAATGGCACATGCTGGGTGGTCAGTCCATCTTTTTCCCACGCTTCAGGAAACATATTGCCTGCATCGCCGCGAATGCCATGATCGCCTACAAAAACAAAAATAGTGTTGTTGAAATAAGGCTCTTTTTTTGCAGCCTCTATAAAAGTTTTAAAACTAAAATCTGTGAAGCGAAATGCATTCAGCTCTGCATTGCTTTCAAAGCCATATTTTTTTAATGTATCCGTCGGATAATTTTCCAATTGAAAAGATTTCCTGTCTTCTTCCGGAATCGTATAAGGGCGATGATTATCCGCAGTCTGGATCACTGCAAAAAAAGGATCTTTTTGTTGCTTAAAAACTTTATTCGCCTGCAGAAATAAATTCTTATCGCTGATGCCCCACACATCAATTGATTCTACCGGATAATCTCCCTGCTCATACAAATGAAGGCTGTCAATATTGTTGGTTAGCAACCCCCTGATATTGGCCCAGCTTAAGCTTCCGCCAATGAAATAAAATTTTTGATAACCTTTATAATCATTAATAATCGTATGTTCATTTACGTAAGCAGGATTGCGGCTTGATGTGTTAGGAAATTCTACATCAGGGATCCCTGTAACTACGGCCCAAACACCGCGGGCTGTTCCGTAAGCAGGCGTAAAACAACGGTCAAAAAATATACCTTCGTTACACATTTGATTAAAATAGGGAGTAGCGTTCAATGGATTACCCCACATGCTGCTTTTGTATCCTGAAAAACTTTCGCAAATCACTACTACCACATTGGGATGGTTGCTGCCCGATGGCGCTGTATGGGTTCTTTTATAATTCAAATGAGCGCTGTCAGGATTTGTAATGCCCAGGTATTGCGCCATCAGCGGATAATATTCCTTTACCTTCTGAAGATCGTAGGTAGAATTCTTAAATTTCAAAGTGCTTAAAAAACTTTGAACCGGGTTTAAGGAAAGATTGGCTTTAAAATTATTATCAAAAACAAAAGCATCGCTCCACCGCAAAGGATACTGGCCGAATCTTCCAAAAACTCCGAGTCCTAATATTAGGGCAAATACCAATCCAATGATAATCCGGGCTAAAGGGCTACCACTAAAAAGAGATTTCTTAGCCTTATTGTACCAATGATTAATCAACCAAAATAATAGGGTGGTGCAGACGATTATCAAAATGATCATGGTAATTACCGGGTAGGTTTCCCAAACCATATTCATTGATATTTTTGCATCGCTCAAATAATTCATTAGGGACGCATTCAATCTTTCATGCAGGTAATCATAATTTTGAAAATCGATGGCATAAAGGAGTATAACGGCCAGCGTGATAATAAAGAAATAAATCGTGAACACTTTTTTTGAAAACGAATTTTCAAAAGGGTTGCAATTTTTAGTTGCAAAAAGCCAAACCAGTATCAGTACAAATAAAATGATTATGCCAATCAACGTTACCGGAGTGGCATGGCCTTTTTTGATAAAAAAAACGAGAAGCACCATCACTATGATGGTCAGAAATAATTGAATAAGGCTGCCCGTTGACAGTTTTTTCTTATCAGTATATTTTAGATGAAGATTGCCCACTAAAAACGGGAACAGAATGAATCCGCAAACAATTCTTACGTCAAAGTTCAGCCCGAGCAAAAATGCATCAATATAACCTGAAAATGTATAATTGAGTGGAGCAAAATGGTAGAAAAAAAGGAAGCGCATGATGGTCATAAAGATCAAAAAAACGATTCCTGTTAGAAATATCCATTTAACCAATCGGGGAAAACTGGCTCTTCTGTTCATCAGAAAAATTTATTTATAATAAAAAGGGTCATTCGGTTTCCGGAGGTTTATCGGCAAAAGTAAATATTTAACCACTGTTTTTGTGCAATAGTTATTTTTGCAATAATGAATTTGATGGAAATACAAAATGCATCGTTTCTCCCCGACGTTGTAAAGCAATTGGATTATAATTTATTTGCTAAAATGAATGGCCAGTGGCACAATTCGTTTTTTGATGTTTTTTTCCCATTTATCCGCGAACCAACGATTTGGGTTCCTTTTTATTTTTTTTTAGTGGTTTTTGTTACTCTCAATTTTAAAAAGATTGGGTGGATTTGGGTGTTATTTTTCCTGGCAAATGCAGGCCTTAGCGATTTTGTGAGCAGCCATCTCATTAAAGAAAATTTTTTCCGTCTCAGGCCCTGCCGGGATCCTGCCCTGTTTGAGCATATACGATTTTTAGTGTCTTATTGTCCTGTAAGTTCCAGCTTTACTTCTTCGCATGCGGTTAATCATTTTGCCGCGGCAATGTTTATATTTACAACATTCAGGAAAACAATGAATATTGCCTGGTCCCTTCTTTTTGTATGGGCAGCCGCAATTTCATATGCACAGGTTTATGTAGGGGTTCATTTTCCTTTTGATGTATTTTGCGGTATGATAGCGGGCTTGATTCTTGGGTATATTCCGGCAACCATATTCAATCGTAAATTTGGATTGCAGTTGCCAAACTGAAAAAACAAATATGGAAATTTTTATTTTATTATTTCTTATTCTTTTGAATGCATTTATTGTGATGTGTGAAATGGCATTGGTTTCGGCCAAAAAAAGCCGGATAGAAATGATGGCCAATAAGGGAGATAGAAAAGCCCAGACTGTTTTAAATCTAAAAGAAAATCCGGAAATATTTTTATCAACTACCCAGATATACATCACGCTGATTGCAATCTTAACCGGTGTGTATTCCGGCGAAAGGTTTAGTATTTATTTGCAGCCTTATATCGAAAAAATAGATTTATTAAAGCCTTACGCTGATACTATCTCAACCACTATTATAGTTATTATTGTAACCTTTCTTTCTATTCTTTTGGGTGAATTGATTCCCAAAAGAATCGCACTAATGAATCCTGAAAAAATTGCCAAAGGCGTGGCCGGCCCTATCAATACGTTAAGTACCATCTCTTATCCGCTCGTTTGGTTATTAAGTAAAATGAGTTCCGGATTCTTTACGCTTTTTAATATTAAAAAAAGTTCGGACACACAGGTGACCGAAGAAGAAATTAAGGCCATGATCAATGAAGGGAGCGAATTGGGCGCTATTGAAGAAGAAGAAAAAGATATCATTGAACGGGTGTTTCATTTAGGAGACAGGAATATCACTTCTATAATGACGCACCGCACGGATATAATCTGGTTTGACGTCAATGAAGAACGATCGTCGGTGAAACAAAAGATCAAAGAATTTCAGCATTCTGTTTATCCTATTTGCTCAGAAACTATTGATAATATTGAAGGAATAATTAATGTAAAAGATTTGTACCTGAAACCTGATGTAGCATTAAAAGATCTTATGAGAAAGGCCTTGTTCATCCCTGAAAATAATTCTGCATACCAGGTTCTCGAAAAAATAAAAATTACCAGGATCCCTTATGCCTTTGTAGTGGACGAATATGGAAGCCTGCTGGGAATGATCACTATGAAAGATATTTTGAAGGCGATAGTGGGAGAGATGCCAGAGGAAGAAGATGATGAATATGTGATCACTGAAAGAAAAGACGGAACCTTCCTGATCGATGGGCAGATACAGTTTTATGATTTTCTTACCAAATTTGATAAAACCATTTGGATCAATGAAGGGGAAAATGAATTTGATACATTGGCAGGCTTTATTCTTCACGAACTGAAACATATACCTGCCACCGGTGAAAAATTTGAGTGGCGCGGCTTTGATTTTGAAATTGTGGATATGGACGGACAAAGAATTGACAAGGTACTTGTGAATATTTCTGATGAAATAAGAAAAGAGATGGAAGATTAGAATTGGAGATTTGATAGTGAAGCAATGAATAAGGGAAATTTTGGTTCTGCCCTATCATCAGGACTTGATAGAAAATCGTTTAACCTTTCCCGTTATAGGCGTACCGTAAAAAAAAATATTTTTTATTTTGAAAAAAATTTCAAGATATTTTTTGTTTTCTGTTATAAAAAAAGAGGATATTCATTATCTATATTTTGTCAACCCGTTTTTATCAGGGAATATTTTATAACTAGGCTTTAAAAATTAATTTATGAAATCCGGTTTTCGTTCTTTTTGGTTGCTCGTTTTTATCATTGCTTATTCTTTTTCTTTCGGCCAAAAGATGTCGCAGGATGGAAATATTGGCGCTGCCAGCACCTCATTCAGGCATCCTTTATGGAGCGAGCAAAGCAATATCTACGAAGTGAATGTGAGGCAATATTCTAAAGAAGGGACTTTTAAAGCTTTTGAAAAAAGCCTGCCCAGGCTGCAAAAAATGGGTGTTAAAATTTTATGGTTTATGCCTGTCAATCCTATTGGCATTGAAGGGAGAAAAATGGATTCTGCTGATTTAGGGAGCTATTATGCCGTGATGAATTATAAAGAAGTAAATCCTGAATTCGGAACGATGAAAGATTGGAAAGATTTAGTGAAAGATGCACACAGCAAGGGCTTTAAGGTAATTATAGATTGGGTGCCTAATCATACGTCGCCCGATAATCCCTGGATAAAATCGCATCCTGGTTTTTATCAGCATGACCAAAACGGCAATACAGTTTACGATAATGATTACACAGACACAAGAAATCTTGACTATTCAAATATGGAGCTTCGCGACAGCATGATCAGCGCCATGAAATTCTGGATAAAGGAAACAGGCATTGATGGCTTTCGCTGCGATCACATAGATCCGATTCCTGCTGATTTTTGGAAAACCTGTATTACTGAATTGCGAAAAATAAAAAATGTATACATGCTTGCGGAAAGTGAAAAATCTGAATTTCATTACGCAGGTTTTGATGCAACTTATGCATGGAATATTATGTGGGCCACCGTGGGTGTGGCACAGGGCACGCATAATTTATTATACCTGGACTCAGTGCTGAACAACAACTTTACTGCGTTTCCCAAAAATGCGCAGCGAATGTATTTCACTACCAATCATGATGAGAACAGTTGGAACGGAACCGAATTCGAAAAATATGGAGAGGCTTATAAAGCTTTTGCCGTATTCAGCCAGACGATGTACGAAAGTGTTCCATTAATTTATTCCGGCCAGGAAGAACCCAATAAAAAAAGGCTGAAGTTTTTCGTTCATGATCCCATCAATTGGGGAAAATATGCGATGGCGCCATTTTATAGTACTTTATTGCATTTGAGGCTTAGAAATCCGGCGCTTGCAGCAGACGCTGCTTATAAAAAAATATCTACGGCAAACGACGACGCTATTTTTGCTTACACAAGGCAAAAAGGAGCTCACAAAATATTAGTGGTTTTAAATCTCTCAGACCAGCCGCAGCATTTTACAATAAAAGAAAAAGAAGTTTATGGATATCCGCTCAATGTGTTTACTCATCAGAAAGTTAGATTGTTCAAAAATTATGTGTATGAAATGAAGCCGTGGGGATATTTTGTGTATGAATATTGAAAATAAGAATTAGGATTTTTTGTTGGTTTACTGTTTCTATTTCACCATCCCTTTTATCTCCTGCAATTTTAAAAGCGCTTCCACCGGCGTCAGGCGGTTGATATCAACTTCGTCGAGGGTTTTTCGAATGTCCGCAAATGCCTGGGAATGCGCATCGAAAATGCTTAGTTGTATTTGTGGTGCAGATAATTGTTTCAGATTTTCCTTTATATTTTTTTTAGTTTTTTGAATAGTTTCTCCAGTAGAGTTTTTTTCAGACGGCTCTACATGCTTTGTTTCCATTTGTTCCAAAATTCCATTTGCCCTTTCAATAAGAGAAGGAGGCATGCCTGCCATTTTTGCCACATGAATTCCAAAACTGTGAACACTTCCGCCTGCGGCCAGCTTTCTCAAAAAAATAATTTTATTGCCTGCTTCTTTATTGGTGATATGGAAGTTTTTAACTCTTTCCAGTTTATTTTCCAATTCATTTAATTCATGGTAATGCGTAGCAAATAAGGTTTTGGGTGAATGAGGTGACTGGTGCAAATATTCAACAATACTCCAGGCAATCGAAATGCCATCGTAGGTGGAAGTGCCGCGGCCTATTTCATCCAGCAATATCAGGCTTCTCGGGCTGATATTGTTGATGATGCTTGCCGTCTCATTCATCTCTACCATGAACGTACTTTCGCCGCTGCTTAAATTATCGCTCGCGCCAACTCTTGTAAATATTTTATCGGTTTGAGGGATTCTTGCCTCTTCTGCCGGAACAAAACTTCCCATGTGCGCCATCAATGTGATGAGCGCCGCCTGACGTAGAATGGCGCTTTTTCCACTCATATTTGGCCCGGTAAGAATGATGATTTGCTGCGATTGCGGGTCTAACAAAATATCATTTTCAATGTAACTTTCACCCTGTGGCAAATTTCTCTCAATCACAGGATGGCGGCTCGCTTTGAGCTCCAGCTCAATCCCCGTATGGACTTCAGGCTTTTTGTATTTGAAATGCAAGGCGTTGTTAGCAAAACAAATGAGGCAATCCAATATGGCAAAAACGTGTCCGTTCATTTGCATGGGAGCAATGTAATCCTGCAATTCGTTCAGCAATTGTTCAAAAATATTTTGTTCGAGTTGCAGTATTTTATCTTCTGCCCCGGTTATCTTTTCTTCATATTCCTTTAATTCAGGCGTAATGTATCTTTCAGCGCTGGTGAGGGTTTGCTTGCGCATCCAGTTTTCCGGAACTTTATCTTTGTGGGTATTGGTTACTTCGAGGTAATATCCGAACACGTTATTGAAACCAATCTTCAGGGAAGAAATTCCTGTGCGCTCAATTTCTTTTTGCTGAAGATTTAGAAGGTGTGCCTTACCATTAGTCACAATACTTTTCAATTCATCAAGCTCAGTACTTACACCACTTGCTATAATATTTCCTTTCGTTGCTGAAACCGGCGGATTGTCGATGATCTCTTTAAATATCTTGTCAGCAATGTATTTGCACGGATTTAAAGAGTCGCCCAATCTTTTTAAATATTCATTGGTAGATTTTTCACAATCGTTTTTTATTTGCAAAGCTAATTTTAACCCCTTGCCGATTTGTAAAACCTCCCGCGGATTTATTTTCTTTAATGGGATTTTGCTCACCAGTCTTTCAATATCGCCGGCTTGCTTTATTTGCTGGCCGATCTGCGTTTTTTCTTCCGGGCTTTTTATAAAATATTCAACAAGATTTTGTCTTTCCTGTATTTTCGAAATCTCTGTAAGAGGTAGCAACATCCATCGTTTCAATAGTCTTGCTCCCATTGGAGAAACCGTATTGTCCAACACTTTCAATAAAGAATTCGTATTGTCATTATTGCCTAATAATTCAAGATTGCGGATCGTAAAACGGTCCATCCATAAATAATCTCCTTTATCAATTCTTTGCAGGGAAGTGATATGTTGAAGATGGGGATGTTCGGTGTCTTTTAAATAATGGAGGATTGCACCTGCGGCTATGATTCCCGTTTTCATATCCTCAACGCCAAACCCTTTCAGGCTCTGGGTTCCGAAATGTTTTAATAAAGTATCTTTTGCATATTGCTCAGTGAAAATCCATTCATCAAGAGAGTAGGTATAAAATTTGTTCCCAAAATAATTCTTAAAACTTTTTTGCTGATTGCGCTGGAAAATTACTTCTGCAGGATTGAGGCTTTGCAATAATTTATCCGCGTATTCTTTATCGCCTTCTGCAATAAAAAATTCGCCTGTTGAAATATCCAAAAAAGAAATTCCTGCTTTCTCTTCAACAAAATGGATTCCACATAGAAAATTATTTTGATTGTGCTCTAATAATTTATCATTGGTAGCTACGCCCGGAGTAATTAATTCTGTCACGCCACGCTTTACAATTCCTTTGGCCTGTTTGGGATCTTCGAGCTGGTCGCAAATGGCAACACGGTAACCAGCCTTCACCAGTTTATGGAGATAGGTGTCTAATGCATGATGAGGAAAGCCAGCCAACTCTAATGCGGTTGCAGAAGCGCTGTTTCTTTTGGTAAGAGTTATACCCAAAATTCTTGAAGCGGTAATTGCATCCTGGCCAAAAGTTTCATAAAAATCTCCCACACGAAAAAGCAATATCGCATCTGGATATTTGGCCTTGATCGCATTATGCTGTTTCATTAGAGGAGTGTCGGAAGAAGCCATGTGTTAATGTGATAATGTGCTGATAAGCTAATTTAATAATTTAATAATTCAATAAAATAATAATTCAATAATTCAATAATGTCGTAATTAGCTAATTAGCTAATTAGCTAATTAATCTATTTTTGCAAATTAATATTCTTTTGATGAGAAAACTAAGAATGGAAGAATTGCACCGCAAATCGGTGAACGAATTTAAAGAATCTGATAAGTACCCTGTTATTGCAGTTTTAGAAAATGTGCGGAGCGCTTACAATGTGGGAAGTGTGTTCAGAACTGCAGATGCTTTTTTGATTGAATCGATTTTTATTACAGGCTATACGGCCACGCCTCCTCACAAAGAAATTACGAAAACAGCTTTGGGGGCGCAGGATTCTGTAGATTGGAAATATTTCAAAACAACGCCGGAAGCCATTGAACATTTAAAAAAGGAAGGATATAAAATATTTGCAGTAGAGCAGGTTTCAGGCAGTATTTTGCTTCAGTATATTCATAATTTAACTGTGGAGAAAGTGGCCTTTGTTTTTGGCAATGAAGTGAAAGGCGTGGAACAGGAAACTATTTCTTTGTGTGACGGATGTGTTGAAATCCCTCAATTTGGTATGAAACACTCCTTAAATATTTCAGTGGCCGCAGGGATCGTCTTGTGGGAAGCGGTAAAAAATCTTCAGCCCGCAGAAATAAATAATTTTTAAAATGGAATCAAATATAAATTCGATAGAGTTGAAATCTTCCTTAAATGGAATAAAAAATTATTTTTCTCTCGTAAAATTTGCTCATACCATTTTCGCAATGCCTTTCGCATTGATTGGGTTTTTTTATGGATTAAAAATGATTCATTTTGAAATGCGCAGGCCATGGTGGATACTTTTTGTTTTGGTTATTTTATGTATGGTTTTTGCGCGCAGCGCAGCAATGGCTTTCAATCGCTGGCTGGATGCAGAACATGATGCTAAAAATCCAAGGACAATGATTCGTGAAATCCCGGGCGGTATTATCTCCAAAAAAAATGCAATGATCTTTGTGATTTTAAATTGTGCCGCGTTTATAATTACCACTTATTTTATTAATTGGATGTGTTTTATACTAGCTCCGGTAGCGCTATTGGTTATTCTTTTTTATAGTTATACTAAAAGATTTACACCACTTTGTCATTTAGTGCTAGGCCTCGGTTTGAGCCTTGCTCCTATAGGCGCTTATATTGCTGTTACGGGCCAATTTGCTTTGGTGCCGGTATTGTTTTCTTTCTCTGTTTTATTTTGGGTTAGTGGGTTTGATATTATTTATGCATTGCAGGATGAGGAATTTGACAAGGAAAATAATTTGTATTCCATTCCTTCGTGGTTGGGCGCGGACAAGGCTTTGCAGGTAAGCGAAATTTTACATTTTCTTTCTGCATTAACGGTTATCATCGCAGGAATGATTGGCCATTTTTCATGGTTGTACTGGATGGGAATTTTTATTTTTATTTTTTTTCTTTTTTACCAGCACACTTTAGTGAACCCAAAAGACCTTTCAAAAGTAAACAAAGCTTTTTTCGGATCAAACGGCATCGCTTCGGTGGTTTTCAGTGTTTTTGTTTTGCTTGATATTTTTATTAATTTATAAAACAGTAAATAAACAAATAACATTGATTCCTATTTTGTCTGTTCTATCTAAACCTTCTAACCCCACTAAACTTTCTAAACTATCTAACTTTACACTAAACCATTCTTAATTTAAATAATGCCCAGGATCCTCTGCATCGATTATGGAAAAAAACGTACAGGCATCGCCGTTACAGATCCCTTGCAAATAATCGCTACCGGGCTTACGACTGTAGATTCTCCTGAACTAATTCCTTTTCTTAAAAAATATTTTCAGCAGGAAGAAGTAGAATTGATCGTGATTGGCGATCCGAAAAACCTGGATGACTCCGACACCCATGCGACGCCGCTTGTAAAGCAAATCATAAAAAGATTAGAAAAAGAATTCCCCCTGATTCCTATCGAAAAAGTAGACGAAAGGTTTACCTCAAAAATGGCCAGGCAAGCCATGCTGGAAATGGGTATGAAAAAAAAAGATAGAAGAAATAAAAGAACAGTGGATGAAATAGCTGCCACTATTATGTTACAGGAATTTATGCAAGATTTAAAGGCAGAGGGAAATGGGTAAAATGCGTAAATTTGTATTTAATTTTACAAAAAAATACTTCTTTTTATGGTTCTCCCGATAGTGGCTTATGGTAATCCGGTATTGAGAAAGGTGGGCGCAGATATAACCCCTGAATATCCCGATCTTCAAAAGCTGATAGAAGATATGTGGGAAACTCTGTACAACAGTAAGGGCGTTGGTTTGGCAGCTCCACAGGTAGATAAGGATATCCGGCTATTTGTAGTCGATAGTATTCAGATAATTGAAAACCTGGATGTGGATGAAAAAGACGAATTTCCTGGAGATGAGGGCTATAAAGGAGTTTTTATAAATGCCCGAATTGATGAAATCAGCGGTGAAGAATGGCCCTATAATGAAGGCTGTTTAAGCATCCCTAAAATCAGGGAGGATATTTTCAGGAAAGAAAAGGTGACAATCAATTTTTTGGATGAAAATTTTAAGGAACATACTGAGACTTTTATTGGCGTTACGGCCCGTGTTATTTTGCACGAGTATGATCATATAGAAGGCAAACTTTTTATCGATTATTTAAAACCTCTCAAAAAAAGCCTGCTCAAACGTAAGTTGAATGATATTTCAAAAGGAAAAATTTCTGTGGATTACAAAATGGCTTTTAACAAATAATATTAGCGGTTTTATATTTTATTTAAATTTTCTCATTCATTTTAAGAATTAGATTTACGCATGATTCAAAAGTTTTTTTTGCTTTCAGTTATGCTGTTGAGTGGCGTATTTCTTTTTGCCCAAAATGAAAATGACAGCACTGTAAAGATTGACGAAAATTACATCACACTTTCTGAAATTGTTGTTGGTAAAAACCTTGATATTGCCTCTTTCATCCAAAGAGTAAAATCAGATACCACTTTTTACAAGGCCTTTCGCAACCTGAGGATAATTGGGTACACTGCCATCAACGATATCAGGATGCTTGACAAGCACGGGAAAACAGCGGCATCCCTGCACAGCACTACCAGGCAAACCAGGAAAGGCGACTGCCGGTTCATGAAGGTTTTGGATCAAAAGACAACCGGTGATATTTTTGATAGAAAGCGGGATTATAATTACTACACAGCGCAGATGTATGCAGGATTATTTTTTACCAAAGATTCGGTTTGTGGTGAAAATAATATTGTAAATGGACACGAGTTTTCTACGAATGGATTATCTGGAATTGAAAAGCATAAAGAGCAATTAAAAATGTTATTTTTTAATCCCGGGAAAAAAATAAAAGGACTTCCATTTATCAGTAATAAGACAGCAATTTTTGATCCTGAAATGGCTGAGAATTATGATATGAATATTGATTACCGGGATTTTAATGAGACCCCCTGTTATGTTTTTTCGGTCAATGTGAAACCCGACAAAGAAAATAATGTGGTTATTGATGAAATGACCACCTGGTTCGATGCCAAAACTTTTGATATTGTTGCAAGAAATTATTCATTGAAATATGACGCCGGCGTTTATGATTTTGACGTAACAATGAAAGTGCAAATGACAAAAGTAGGCCACCTGTTGGTACCTTCTTTATTAACTTATAACGGCAACTGGAAAGTATTGTTTAATAAAAGAGAACGGGGTGTTTTTACTGCAACACTTTCTGATTTTGTAAATAAATAGTTACTTTAAAATTTATTACGAAAACTTTTTTTGATTTCATTAATTCCTTGATGCGCTGTAATTTTTCCATTTCTCAATCACTGAACTCATGTCCTGGGGCAAAGGGCTTTCAAAATTCATTTGTTTTTTTGTAACCGGGTGAATGAAACCTAATTGTTGCGCATGCAATGCATGGCGCGGACAAAGAGCAAAACAATTTTCCACAAATTGTTTGTATTTGGTAAAAATTGTTCCCTTCACAATTTTATCTCCGCCATAGGTGTCGTCATTAAAAAGCGGATGGCCGATGTATTGCATGTGTACACGAATCTGGTGAGTGCGGCCTGTTTCCAAACGGCATTCTACCAGCGTGACATAATTAAATCGTTCCAATACTTTATAATGGGTAATGGCTTCTTTTCCATGTTCCCCATCGGGATAAGCTGTAAATAATTTTCTGAATCTTTGATGCCTTCCCACATGAGCGATAATGGTTCCTTCATCTTCTTCAAAATCGCCCCAAACCAGGGCTACATATCTTCGGTGGACTGTATGATCAAAAAATTGTTTGGCAAGAAAGCTCATGGCTTTGGGTGTTTTGGCCATTACCAAAAGGCCTGAAGTGTTTTTATCGATCCGGTGAACCAAACCAAATCTTGCCAGTTCTTTTTCATCAATTTCCGGATTTTGTTTTTTCAAATAAAAAGCAACCGCATTTACCAGCGTACCGGAAGGATTTCCGCTTCCCGGATGAACCACCATTCCCGGATCTTTATCGATCACCATTATTTCTTCATCTTCATAAACAATTTTAAACGAAATATCTTCAGGAATGATCTCGTTTGTGCCGGGTGAATAATCCTGGTAAATTGTGATTTTATCCAGCGGCCTGACTTTGTAATTTGATTTGACGGGATGATCATTCAACAGCACTCTTTCTGTTTCAATTGCCTGCTGAATTTTGTTTCGGGTGGCACCTTCAATTCTTCCCATCAAAAATTTATCAATCCGTAAAGGCTCTTGTCCTTTGGCACAAATAATAGTTTCGCGTTCAAAAAGTTCTTCACCTTCTTCTTCCCCTTCGTTCGAAGGAAAATAATTAATATCCTCATGTAAATCAGCCATAATAATTCAATAGTCGTTTTAGCTATCAGCCTTCAGCCTTTTCCTATTCCTCTTATCTTTGCAAATTAAAATTTTTGTATTGGAAAAACAGCAAGTCATTTTTGAAGACCTTGGAATTATTAATTATAAGGCAGCATGGGATTACCAGGAAGAATTGGTAAAAAAAAATCTTGAAATAAAATCTGAAGCAAGGAATGCAGCATTGTCCCGTAGCCGGGAAGCGTCGGATCATGAGTATGCGGATCCGCTTCAACTCTCCACCATAAACCATTTACTTTTTTGCGAGCATCCGCCGGTGTATACTTTAGGAAAAAGTGGTCATCTTGAAAATGTATTGATGAGCGAAGATGAAATGGGAAAAAAGGAAATAGAATTTTTCAGAACCAATCGTGGTGGTGATATCACTTTTCATGGATTGCAGCAAATTGTGGGTTATCCTATTTTGGATCTTGAAAAATTTTTTACTGATATCGGGAAATACATGCGCAGCCTTGAAGAAGTGATCATTCTTATGCTGGAAGAATATAAAATTAAAGGCGACAGAAGCCCCGGTGAAACCGGCGTCTGGATTCAACCGGGAATCATTGGCAAAGAAAGGAAAATCTGTGCCATGGGAATCCGTTGCAGTCGCTGGATCACCATGCATGGATTTGCGTTGAATGTGAATACCGATCTGAGCTATTTCAACAATATCATACCCTGCGGCATTGTCAACAAACAAGTTACTTCTATCGAAAAGGAATTAGGATACAAAGTAGATTTTGAAGAGGCGAAGGAAAAAGTAAAAAGAAATTTTGAAAAAGTTTTTAATGTAAATATCGTTTGTGCATGACCGTTACTTTCTTTAAGTAAATCAACAAATAAAAATTTTTTTTAAATAACAGATCCTTAACTGAATTTTAAAAATTAACGCGTCTAAATAGTGATTAAAATTAATTTAAATGAGTTAAAACAAAATGTATGAAAAAAATTAGATTAACCGCTCTTTTAATTTCCCTTGTTTTTGCCGGAAATGCACAGGTGAAATCGTTTATTGATCAGCCTTATATTGAAGTGGCCGGAAGTGCTGACACAATGGTAACGCCTGATGAAATTTATATTAAAATTGATATTTCTGAAAAAGACACTAAAAACAAAACTTCAATTGAAGATCTGGAAAGAAAGATGTTTGACGCTTTAAAATCAATGGGTATCGACGTAGAAAAAAACCTGACAACCAGCGACATCTCCAGCAATTTTAAAACCTATTTATTGAAGAACAAAGACATTATGAAATCCAAAGAATACATGCTGAAAGTGAAAGATGCGGTGACTGCCACCAAAGTATTTATCAAGCTTGAAGACCTGGGAATTTCAAATACTTCTATTGACCATGTGGATTATTCAAACATGGAAGGAATGAAAAATTTGATGCGTACCAAAGCCATTGAAAATGCAAAAGCGAGGGCGCTTGCCTTGACAAGGCCTTTGCAGCAAGGGATTGGGCCTGCTATTTTTATTTCTGATAATGAAGTTTATCCCATTCGCCCATTGGCCAGGCAGGCAAAACTTAATCTATATGAAGCAAGCAGCGCTGACCAGGAATTGCCAAAGATTGATTTTGAAAAAATAGAAATATCTTCCAACATCAACGCGAAATTTATTCTGAAACCCTAAATAGAATTCTTTTTAAAAAGCCTCCGCATCGCCGGAGGTTTTTTTTATAGTGAATCAATAAATGCTTTTGATTTTTATTTGAAAGAAATTATATTCCCAATATTCCTTTCAGTTTTGCATATCCGGCCTTACTTACCGGAATCTTTTCACCGGTTGTCAGCAATAAGAGGTGGCTGTCTTTTTCATAAGGATCAATGCGTGTGATGAGTTGCGTGTTTACGATATAAGACCGGTGCACTCGTACAAACTGGAATGGCTCAAGGGATTTTTCGAAAAACGCCATGGTCCGCTTTTTTAAAAATGAACCATCATTGCCGATGATCTTTACATAATCATCGGCAGCTTCGAGGTAGTGAATATGGTGTACGGGAATAATTTTTATTTTACTTCCATCCTTTACCACGACGCGATTTTGTTGTGCCGGTGATGCTGCTGCCGTTTCTACTATTTTTTCAATCGAAGAATTATTTTGTTGCGAATGGAATTTCTGAAGTGCTTTTTCAAAACGTTCTTTGCTGAAAGGCTTCAATAAATAATCTACCGCGTTTAATTCAAAAGCTTTTATCGCATATTCATCAAATGCAGTGGTGAAGATAACTGCGGGTGGTTCTTCAATCAGTTCAAGCATTTCGAAACCATTGATCTTTGGCATCTGGATGTCCAAAAAAATAAGATCCGGCTGATATTGCTGAATGGCTTTCATTCCTTCAAACCCGTCATTACATTCTGCGACCAAATCAAGATCCGGAAAATTGTTCAGGTATTCTTTTACGATACTTCTCGCCAATGGCTCATCGTCTATAATAATCAATTTCATTTTCTTGCTGTTTCATTTACAAATTGGGTTGGTTGTAAAGTCTGTGGGATTTTTATGGCGGTAACATAAATATTCCCTTCTATCGAAGTTTTTAAAAGATCGTTTCTTGCAAATAACAAAAACAATCTTCTTTGGATGGACCGAAGCCCAAAGCCTGTTCCCTTGGAAGGGTGCGTGGTTTCGGGATCAAATGGATTTTGTACAATGATGGTTAAATTTTCATTTGTTGCTTTGGCTTCAATTCTGATCAGCACTTCTCCCGTAGTATCATACAGGCCGAATTTTATTGCATTTTCTACAACGGGTTGTAAAATAAAAGCGGGCAATTGTAATTGTAATCCATTCTCGGGTATTTTAATTTCTGTATTTAGCCGATGGCCGAATCTTACTTTTTCAATTTCGAGATACAATTTCAGGTATTGTATTTCTTCTTCCAGCGCTATCCATTGATGTTCCTCTTTTTTTAAGGTGCCTCTTAAAAAATCACTTAGCTGGTAGATCATATGTCTTGCTTTTTTAGGGTCTGAACCAATGAGCGCACTAATGGAATTTAAGCTGTTGAACAGGAAATGCGGCTGAAACTGGCTTCGCAGTTTAAACAATTCTGCATCTTTGGAAAGCTGTTCGGTCTCTGTTTTCCGGTTGATCATTTCTGTGTATTCCTGTTGGCCGTACCACATCATGCTGAACATACTCATACTACTCAGCAACAGAAAACCTGCTCCAAACCTGATCAATGCAGTATCGCTTATGAATTGATTATAGGGGTCATCTGCTTTTAATGTCATCCAAAAAACGAACCGCTGAAGAAGGAACCAAAAAAATCCAACAGTGATGCTGATGACGAGTATATACCAATATTTTTCTTTCCTTGGCAGATAATATTTTAAATTGTTGCTGATAAAGAAACTTCCGCCAGCCAGCAGGGTAATGCTGACCAGGCTGTCAATAGTGGCATGCCTGTCGTCGATCCCTAATTGTTTTAATACAAAAAACTGAATCACCAGGCACAGCAGCCACCATGCGGCAAAAAAGATCCGTAATTGTTTATCAAATAAGATCGACTTCAAAAGTGACAGGCATTTAGCTCATTTCAAATGTATTTTCCAGGCATCTTTCATGGAGATAATTCGCACGCTTGTTGACTATTTTCGTGTATTCATCAGCGTCATCTTCTTCATTGATCCGCGAATAAATTTCTGCGCCATCTATCAGTTCGTCTAATGGATGAAGTTCTGAAACATCTATGAACTTCCAGTGTACAGGTTTTTGTTCATTATTTAAAAAATTATCCTCTTCTGAATCACCCAGTATCCTCGCTTTTTGAAAAGCATGCATTTCGTTTTCTGCAAACAGGAGACGCAATTGCTCATCAAATTGAGGCGAATGATTTCCTTCACCACAAATAATTCTGAAAACCAATTTAGCAAGATACCATTTCATATATTAGTTTTTAAGGTTGAAGATTAATTTTGAGTTAATAGTTTGTGATTTCGATTCCGCCGAATAAGCAGGAACCTTTAAGAACAATTCTCTTACCAGTATCAGGATTCTGATTTTGAAAATTGCGCTTATCTTCCACGCCGCCAAAGACTGCAGAAATTTCTGTTTGCACTTCCCAGTTTCCCGGAATGATCAGTTTGGTTCCTCCAAAAACAGTGTTTATTTCCAATGATATTGGCTGTTGAATATCTGCCTGCATCAAACTGATTTCGGCGCCCCCCATAAAACAAACTATTTCGCCACCTTTGAAATTTTTTGATTGAACATTTTTTTTAACACCCCCTAATACTGCGTGCACATCCAGGTATTCTTCATTGTTTGGTGACCTGCCGGTATCTTCCGTACTGAATATATGGTCAGGCTTTTCAAATTGTGTTCTTTTGTCAAATTGCATTCTTCTTTCCCAGCGCGCTCCCCGGAAATGGCCACAGGAATGTTTGCGCGGCCTTAGAATAAATAAAATGCCGAGGCCTATTAAAATGATAGGAGCAATAAAATTATGCAGATCGATTCCCGGAACGGATTGGTCTATCAAAAAAACGCCCCCGATCAGGATCAGGATAAAAGAGCCCGGATTATGAAAGCGGCTTTTGATTCCGGTAAATAATCCGATGACAATTAAAAGCATAGGCCATGTAAATATCCAGGAAGGAATTGGCGCTCCCATTTTATAAGCCAGCAATAAAACGCCGGCCAATAATAAAAATACGCCGCCGCTGACTCTCGAATGATTTATTTTCCTTTCAAAATCCTGCTCATTCTGTTCCATAAAATTTTTATTTTATTTGATAACTCAAATTTAAACCTGCTATAAATAATAAAGAAAGCTGTTTAGGTTTGTGCTGATGTAAAGTCGGTAAAGAATAACTTTCTATCGGTAAAAAAAATTTAATTCTTCAATTGTAGTAAACGAATAAATTTCATCCATTTTTATTTTGCAGATTTGATAAGGATATGTAGTTAAGAAAAGTACAATCAATTCTTAGCCGGTTTGTCAATACCTTACCTTTTCTTTCTTTTATCTTTGTTGGAAAAAACTGAATTTCAAATCATTATATAAAAGAGTGTCATCGCTTTCCCCAAAATTATATTGGCGTGAAATACTGGCTGTATTAATGATCCTCCTGGCTTTTATTTTTTTCGCGAGTGAGCGTAAAGAATTAAAGCAGATTATTCCTAACATTGAGCAGGCAAACGGTTTTTGGCTGACAACAGGCCTCATTGTTACCTTGCTTTATGTTATTCTGCAGAGCGGAATGTATGTCAGTAGCTTTTATTCTATTGGCCTTTCTTTAAAGTGGGTGGATGCCGTCGAACTTTTTTTGAAAAGAAATTTTCTCAGCATTTTTTTACCTGCCGGTGGTGTCAGTGCTTTGGCGTACACGCCTTTGCAGCTAAGGAAAAGAGGCTTTAATAAATCACAGATCCACCAGGCAAGCGGCCTGTATGCGTTTGCGGGATTGTTTACTGTTTTCCTGGTAGGTTTTCCCGTGATCATTCTTTTTGCTTTGTCTGCAAAACACCAGTCGCAGAGCGCCTGGGCGGGTTTAATTGTTTTGATGGCCATCCTTTTTTTGATCTTTCGCGTGGCTAAAACATTGAAAGAAAAAGGAAAGCTCTATCGTTTTATCATCCACAAATTTCCCGGGGTCGCACCTGTGATTGACGAGCTTTTCGCAGCCAATGTAAGCACGAAAAAATATGCCGGCAGCATTTTATATTCAACAGGCGTGGAATTCACCGGGATGTTTCATATCTATATCGCGATGCTTGCTTTAGGCCTTCCTGCTTCTGTAACCGTTGCGGCCATTGGATATATTGTTTCTGTTTTGCTGATGATGACTTCTCCTTTTTTGAGAGGGCTTGGCGCTGTGGAATTTTCTCTTGTCTATATTCTGCAGATGTACGGATATTCCACTGTAGATGCGCTTTCTATAACTGTTTTATATCGCGTTTTTGAATTCTGGCTTCCGATGCTGCTGGGTATTCTCTCTTTTTTATGGAGAGGGCGTTATTTGTTTATCCGGATTGTTCCGGCCTTGCTTATTTTTTCACTGGGTGTAATAGATATTATTTCTGTAGTTACGCCGCCATTGCATCCGCGGTTAAAACTGATAAGAACTTTTCTTCCTTTGGATGCCATTAATGCCAGCAATATCCTGGTACTTTTTATCGGGCTGGCGCTTTTGATCACTTCGGCTTATATGTTTAAGGGATTAAAAAATGCATGGCGACTTGCAATGATACTGTCGGTTCTATCGGTGATTGGCAATATCACCAAAGCGCTGGATTATGAAGAAGCTTTTTTTGGGGTCATCATCATCATTTTGTTGCTGATCAGCAGAAACCAATACCGCATTAGGAGCAGCGCCAGGTGGATACGGATGGGATTTGTTTCAGTAGGCATTATATTTCTTTCTGTATTACTTTTTGGTTTTGTAGGATTTTATTTTATCGAAGCCAAACATTTTGGAATAAATTTTAGCTGGAAACAATCCCTCGAATTTTCAATCCGCAGCTTTTTCCTGCAGGAGGAGCCACTTCATCCTAACACTGCTTTTGGAAGGCAATTTATTTTACTGATCCAGTTGCTTGGTTTTCTGAGCTGGGGATTTCTTCTTTTCACCGTTATCAAGCCATTTTTAAATGTGGAAGATACCACCGAAACGGCCAGAGAAAAGGCAAAATTTTTGCTGAATGAATTTGGAAGTTCGTCCGTAGATTATTTCAAAATTTCTAATGATAAATTATTATTCTTTTCTGAATTGCACGATGCGTTTGTGTCTTATAAAATTGCCAATGGATTTGCTATCGTGCTGGATGAACCGGTATGCGCAGAGGAACATAAGGCAGAAGTGTTGGCTGAATTTTACCGGATATGTAAAAAGATGGGATTGAAAACCGCTTTCTACAGGGTTGATGAAAACAGCATCATGTGGTTTGATCAATTGAGAAAACAAAAAATATTTATTGGTCAGGAAGCTATTTTAGATGCCTTTAATTTTAGCCTCGAAGGCAGAGAGAAAAGATCACTCCGAAATGGATTGAGCGGCCTGCAGAAAAAAGGATTTACTACGGCAATTTATTATGCGCCGTTGAAGGATGATTTTGTGAAAAATCTTAAAGAGGTTTCGGATGAATGGTTGCAGGCTTATGATAAAGAAGAGCAGGTTTTTTCGCAGGGAAGATTTGATGCAAATGAATTAGTTCACCAGGATGTAATTACCATCTCAGATGCTGAAGGAAAAGTGGTGGCCTTTCTTAATATTATTCCTGATTATTCGCCAGACGAATGCACCTACGACCTGATTAGAAAAACCGCTGACGCGCCCGGAGGTTGTATGGATGCGCTGATTGTGAAACTGGTGGAATATGCCAAAGAAAAAAATTATCATTACATCAATATGGGAATGGTTCCAATGACCGGAATGGAAGAAGCCGGAAGCCCTGCAGAACAACTGATCAAATTTGCAGGAAAGAATTTAAAAAGATTTAAACATTATCATGGCCTGAGGGATTTTAAAGAAAAATACGCGACTACCTGGAAAGATAAATTCTTGGTCTATGAAAATGATTATGACCTTCTGCAATTACCTTTGGCGCTTAATAAAGTGATGCAACCCTGATAATATTTTATGAATAAACTCCTGGTTCTTTTTTGTTTTTTTACCGCTCCTTATTTTAAAACAACTTCATTGTATGCCCAGAATCTTCCGGTAAAAGAATGGGGTGCCACCATTCATAATAAACCGTTGGTCTTTTATATCAGTGGCGATGGCGGTATGAATAAATTTTCAAATTCCTTGTGTAAAAAGCTTAACAGTAAAGGTTTTGACGTTATTGCCCTCAATGCAAGAACCTATTTTTGGGATAAAAAAAACCCGGGGAAAACAACGGCTGATGTTACTCAATTATTAAGGCAAAAACTGGTTGGCAGAAAGAATCAGCAAATCATTTTGATCGGTTATTCTTTCGGAGCGGATGTCTTGCCTTTTATTTTAAACAGGCTGACAAAGGATATTGACGACAAAGTATTGGTTTCTTTCCTGATAGCTTCATCGGGAACTACAGATTTTGAAATTCACTGGGCAGATATCTTTGGAGAGAATTCAAAACGAAGTATGGATGTAGTTTCTGAAATCAATAGGCTTAAAGATGAAAAAGTGGTTATTATCAGCGCAAGTGATGATAAAACACTTGATGTTAGCAGGATTTCATTAAAAAGGTTTACCCGTGAAGTACTTCCCGGCGGTCATCATTTTGATGGAGACACAGATGAAATAGTAAAAGTGATTCTCAATAACCTTGATTAGAAAAATTTTTCTAACTTTTTTTTACGGAGGTAATCCACCAAACATTTCCGTTAGGATCTGCAATTCCACCTGAACGCCCATAGGATTGATCTGCCGGTTCATTCACTGTGGTAGCTCCATTTTTTAAGGCCGATGCGTAAGTTTGATCCGCATCTTCCACATAAACAAAAAGGTTTGCTGTCTGTACAGGAAATTCATCTGTAGTTTCGGCACACATTATTACGCTGCCGCTAATTTCCATTTCTGCATGACGAATCGTATTCCCATCTTCCCTGAGTTCTTTGTGCTTAAGAGTAGCATTAAAAACTTTTTCTGTAAAATCAATAAAGCCTTTTGCATTCTGTAAAATCAAATAAGGCATTACTGCCTGGTAGCCTTCCGGAATATTCATAACGTTGTTTTTATTATTGATGAAAATAATAAAGTCGTGTTGCAAGTGAACCCATAAAAAGCCCGGATTTTTATTCAAGGCTTTTTGTGAAAGTGATAATTATTTACCAAACATTTTACCAATACTTCCTGTGATATTTGACAAGGTATCTCCCAATGAATTTCCCAGGCTTTCTTTGGTGATACTTGAATCATTCGGATCATTCACCTTGTGTACAAACTTTTGCAAAATTCCGGGAATTGCTGCAGCGATAGCCCCGGAAATGACCGGCGATAAACCTAATTTACTGGTTAGGCTTCCTACGAGGCCACCTTCTATAGCGCTCGGAATGGTGCCTCCGCCAGCCACACTATTTTGAAGAGAAGAAAGCAATCCGCCAATGCCTCCCTGTGCTGCTGCCTCGTCCTTGATACCGGAAGTGATCTGGCTGGCAATTTCTTTATGCACTTCTTCCTTTTTATCGTCGGGAATCTGGCTGGCAATTGCCGGGTTGTTGTTTAAATGATCTTTTACCAGATCGAGGATTTGATCAAACATAATCTTGAATTTAAATTTTGAAAAAATGATTAAGTAAATCTAACAGAAAGGTATAAGATTTTTTTAAAGATTATCAATAAAAAGATTATCAATAAGGATTTTTTTCCTGGTTTCCTTCCAGGTCATTGTCTTCCGGTGTTATGATCCGGGGCGTGGATTTGTTTACATACGTATGATCTGCGGGTAAATTCTGTTGTTGATAAATACGTTCTTCGTTAAAATATTTGTTATTATAAAATTCTTTTGGATCAAAATAATCAGGGTCTTCAAAGGCAACTCCCTCCGCAGGTGCAAATACTTTCCTGACTTCTCTCTCTGTGGCTATCGTCAGGTTGCCTTTTTTATATTCAGGAAGAGAGGCAAGGTGGCCGATAGTTACTTCAGGAAGCAGCACCAGTTTGTCTGCTTTATCAAGCACGGCAAGACCAATGGGAATAATCACGTTCCGCGAAAGTAAATTCAATGGTTTCCCTTCCAGGTCAAGAATTATGTACCTTACTCTCAAAGATTCCGTATCAAACAAAAGTTCAATTACTTTGCCAATCACTTTATTCAGGTTATTTTTTACTTTCCATCCGCGGATATCCGGTTCCCCATCTCTTATTTCAAAATCGCTTGAGTGCAATTCTTTCAGGTTTCCATTGACAATTGCGTTTTCTGACATAATTCTGTTTTTTATAATGATAATTGATTGTATGGTTTATCGTTTTACGACGATATTAATGGTATTCTTTTTTCCCGGTACAGAAGTGCCTTCTCCCGGATGATAAATAGTGATGCGGTTTTGAGCAATATTCGAATTCTTTGCCAGGTAATTTTTTATTGAATCACTTCTTTGCAGCGCAAGAGAATCTATATGGGCCGTATCGGATTGAGCGTAGATACGCACATCCGCTGAATTAAATCTTTGATTGATGGAAGAAGCTATCTGATCAAGGATTTTTTTTCCGCCGGTACTCAAATCATTTTTATCATCAGAAAAAAGATGTTGAACGTCTGCTGTATAAATCACAAAATGGGCATTTGATCTGGTCACTACATTTTTATCGGTTATTTCCGGGTAGGCGGTATCCGGCGAATTAAAATCTATCTGATCCCATAAATTGGCATGAGGCGAGGTACCAATAACCGTAGTATCTGATGTAGAATTTGTAGTAGAATCTTTGGTAATTCCCATGTCAAGGGTTTTGCCTTTTTGATAATAATTGAAATAATAGAAAAGGCCGGCAATAATAATGATTGCCAGCAGCAACCACAGCCACCAGAAATTATTTCGTTTTGGTTGTACATGTAATTCAGCCATAATAAAATTTATTTTACCCTGATTTAATTTATTTTAAAAAAGTTGCATATTACGTGCCATTTTTTTGAAAGCATGATTGCAAAAGATGATCAGGCATTTGAGAGATAAGAAATATGCCGGATTTTTTTTATAAAAGAATTTTGAGAAAGAAACTCAACCGGTTTCTAATGCTGCATTCTGGTTTTTTATTGAGATAAAATGACTATCGCTATGATATTTCTCTCTTGGGCAAATCAATAAGCTCATTTTTTATTATCATTGTAAATTGGTTAATGCGAAGAATTTTTGGTGTGAGGCTTTTTCCCCAGGTCATGCCAATCATCTTCTTCTATATCTACCTTATAATGTTTAGCGGCTTTTTTTATATTAGAAAAAGCCTCATCCCGTTCGCCGTCTGAAACGTCTTTTACCTGGTCAAATCTTGCGAGCGCGTTTTGCACGTGCGAAGCATCGGTTAAAGGTTCTTTCCGTCGTTTGGGAAATGCAAAAACGCTGTCCGGAAGATCCTTTTCATCTTTACTGCTTATTTTTCCATGTTCAGTGTGAGGTTTCCATGTTGAATGTGCCATAATGTAATTTTTTGTATTTGGCATCCAAAAAGCCTGCCAGCGCTCAATTCTGTTATCATAAAATTTATTACAAAGCTGCTAAGAAAAGTGAAAGAAGTAATGATAATACAATCGGAGATGAAAGATTTTCCTTTATTCTTTAGGAATGATATTTCCTTTATAATCTGCGTATTCGTATTGGATCATTCCATCTTCGCATACTTTTAGTTTATACTGTGGTTGATTGTCAGGCCCTTTGGTGGTGCTGATTGAATACAGATGTCCCTTAAATTTCTCAGTAATGATAAGTACAATTGTGGCCGGAACATAATTGTTCAATACCGGTACTGCGCCTGTCAACCCGGGGCATTTGTCGGGCCAATCGTGGAAGATCATGGGTTCGCGGACAATCATTGGCGGAACAGTAGCCGTGTTAAAAGGTAAACTAACAGAACTGATCAGAGTGGTGGCATTCAATTTTAAAGGCTTTGTTATTTCAGGGGGCATCTCTTCCGGCATTTTGATTTCCACAGGCGGCTTTTCTACGGGCGGTGTTGGCTTTTTAGGAGCAGGCGCCTGGCGGCGTGGCCGTGAGTCATCCCAATAATGAAGATATTGCGCTTGCAATGCATGAATGACTATCATCAGAAATATCGTAAGAAGCCACTTTTTCATAAAAGTAAATTACCGAAATATTTCCCGTAGACAGGGCTTTTTACAGGCTTTTTTATGCACATTTAAAAAGCGGTAATATGTGAATGTTTTCAAATTCAATATAAAATTTTGGCTGTTGTCCAGTAAAAAGAGAAATAACACAAATTCTTCTTTTGTTCCCTTTCTAAATGATTCACTGCTTTTTTGAGAGATTGTATTCACAGGGTTTTTAGAACATAATTGTATTATTTTTGAAACGCATGCAAATTGAAACCAAATCTCAAGGGCAAATTATCCGTTCGGTATTTTTAAAAAGGGAAGTTCTTGTGGATTTTTATTTTCCTTTTTCAGCAGAAAATCTGAATGGATGTAATTTATTGCTGATCAATGATGGCCAGGATCTGATCACGATGGATTTTAAAAACGTTCTCAAAAAATTATATGAAGGTGAAAAGATTGAACCTTTGCTTTGTGTAGGGATTCATTGCGGTACTGACAGGAAAAATGAATATGGAACAGCGCATGTACTCAACGACAGGGGGCAGGGAGCCAAGGCAGCTTTGTATGCCCGCTTTGTAATGGAAGAATTACTTCCTTTTACCCGGAAAAATTACGGGATTTCTTTTTTCAAAGAAAAATCATTTTGTGGTTTTTCTCTTGGTGGGTTAAGCGCATTTGATATCGTTTGGAATCACGCAACGGAATTTACCAGGGCAGGCGTATTCAGCGGTTCTTTATGGTGGCGCTCATTGTCGCACAATGATCCTTCTTTTGATGAAAATAAACATCGTATAGTTCACAATATGGTTAAAAATGGGAATTATTATCCCGGGTTAAAATTCTTTTTTGAAACAGGCACTTTGGATGAAACGGCAGACAGGAACAATAATGGCATTATTGATTCAATTGATGATACGCTTGCCTTAATTGAGGAATTGAAAAAAAAAGGATATAACACTGAAAAAGATATTCACTATTTTGAATTGAAAGAGGGCAGGCATGATGTAACAAGCTGGGGGCGTGCCTTTCCCGAATTTTTAAAATGGGGATGGGGAATTTAAAACAGTGAAGCAACCAATACCTGCGATTTTTATTTTGCTCTCTCAATACATTATTTACTGTAAAATCTTTCTGCCACATTTCAATTTCATTTAAATATCAATGAATTAATTTTGCAGCATTATGAAATCGGGGTTTGTAAATATTTTTGGAAAACCAAATGCCGGCAAAAGCACACTGCTGAATGCCCTGATAGGAGAGAAGCTGGCCATTGTTTCTCCGAAAGTTCAAACCACCCGCCATCGGATCAAAGGGATTTTAAATACAGAAGATTATCAGATTATTTTTTCTGATACGCCGGGAATTATAGAGCCCAAATACAAACTGCATGAGAAAATGATGGCTGCGGTGAAAAGCAGTCTGGAAGACGCAGATGTGGCTTTATTACTTGTGGACATAAAAGACAATCTGCAGGAAGCTGATGAAATTTTTTCAGCCCTTTCTTTGAAAGCGCCGGCCATTGTGGTGTTGAATAAAACGGATCTTGCAGACCCGGCCACCATAGAAAAAGCGGTTCAGTTTTTTTCTGAGAAAAAATATTGTAAAAAAGTGCTGACCATTTCAGCTTTGAAAAATGCGGGGGTACAGGAATTGATTGATTTGATTGTTTCTTTTTTGCCCGAAGGAGAGCCCTTTTATACAGGCGATAATCTCAGCGATCTGCCGATGAAATTTTTTGTGGGAGAGTTGATCCGTGAAAAAATATTTTATTTGTACCAGGAAGAAATTCCTTATCATACCACGGTGCTGGTGCAACAATTTAAGGAAAAGACAACGCTGACCAAGATCACAGCGGATATTATTGTGCAGCGCGAAACCCAGAAGGGAATTATTTTAGGGCAGGGTGGAAGTATGATAAAACAACTGGGAACACTTGCAAGGAAAGACATTGAAGAATTCATCGGGCGAAAAGTATTTTTGGAATTATTTGTAAAAGTAAGGCCCAAATGGCGCGACAATGAAATTCATTTGAGAGAATACGGATATTAGGTCAGGCAAAAGGCAAAAGGCAAAAGGCAAAAGGCAAAAAGCAAAAGGCAAAAAGCAAAAAGCAAAAAGCAAAGGGCAAAGGGCAAAGGGCAAAGGGCAAAAAACTAAAACACAAAATATGAATTCTTTTGGAAGAAATTTTCGGGTGCAGATATTAGGACAATCACACGGCGAATATGTTGGAATTGTAATTGACGGTTGCCCTCCAGGAATTTCAATTAAACCGGAAGATTTTAAAGAAGATATAGATCGCCGAAAGCCCGGCGCCAAAGGCACTACGCCAAGAAAGGAAGATGATTTCCCTGAAATTATCAGTGGTGTTTTTAATGAAAAAAGTACAGGTGCCCCGATCACGATTCTTTTTAAAAACAGCAATACGCGAAGTGGGGATTATGAAAAGCAAAGAGCCGTTCCCCGCCCCGGCCATGCTGATTTTGTAGCCCATAAAAAATTCAAAGGATTTGAAGATTTTCGGGGCGGAGGCCATTTCAGCGGGAGGCTTACGGTGGCGCTAGTAGCAGCAGGCGTGGTTGCCAAAAAAGTAATTGCTTCCTTTCCTTCCGAAAATAAAATTGGAATTCATGCTTCCATTTTGGAGATAGGAGGGGAGAAAGATTTTGAAAAGGGATTACAAAAAGCGATTGCAGCCAAAGATTCTGTTGGAGGGATCGTTGAATGCAGGGTGACCAACCTGCCCCTCGGATTGGGTGAACCGTTTTTTGATTCTGCTGAATCTTTGATCAGCCATGCAGTATTTTCTATCCCGGCTGTAAAAGGAATCGAATTTGGCGCTGGTTTCGCTGCTGCAAAAATGTTTGGAAGCGAGCATAATGATTCGCTGCTTGATATGGAAGGCAACACAAAAACGAATAATGCCGGCGGGATTGTAGGCGGCATTACCAATGGAAATGAATTGGTTTTTCGTATCGTGGTAAAGCCCACTTCTTCCACTCCGCAAACGCAGGAAACATTAAATGTAGAAACCGGAAACATTGAGTCTTTCTCAGTGAAAGGCAGACACGATCTTTGTATTGCCCTGAGAGTGCCGGTTGTACTGGAAGCTGTGACAGCCATTGTTTTGGCCGATCTCATGAATTAATTCACTGGTGGAATATAAACATCCTCAATAAAAAAATATTCTATTGGTTTATTTTTTTTGAATTGTAATAGAAAGCACATCAAACTGAATCAGTTTCATTCCGGGATTTTGATAAAAGATATTCTTCAGAAGCTGCAGTAAATCATATATAATTCCACTTAGATAAAAGAAATTTTTGATCTTCTAAACGAACGAAATATGGAGAAGTAAAAAAGCAATTAATCAGAAAAAACTTTTAAGGTATCTTTAGGATATTCAAAAAGTTTTTTTTATTATTGTGTTCCAGATCCCATAAGAACCATGCTACTCAATTCAAAACTGACTGAATCTCCCATAGCAATAAACATACCTGCTATTGCTTGATTTATAGTCCACCAGTTTTAGCAGCTATACATCTTTTTTATAAAAATACAAAATCCATATAAAAAATTGTAAAACACTAAATCTTATGCCAAAAAAAATAAATGCTTTAATTATTTTGCCATTACTACTTCAATTATTTGCCTGCAATAAACAGCCTTATAAGCCGAAGACAACTTTGGTGGCCGGCTATGTAATAGGTAAAGAAATCTGCGATACAAATGAAAAAAATGATTATTGGCTGGTTGATTTAACATACAGACCTAACACGCCTCAATATGGAGACACGTTGTTTTTCAACGGAGAGTATTATTTCAATGTGGTAAAAACAAAAGGATTAAGAGATACCGTAAAACATATAGGCAAAGCTGTGGATATAGAATTTAAAACCATTACCTCAAAAAAAATTGAAACAACAGGTTGCAACGTTGCTAATCCAATCACTTATGATTTAAAAGAAATTTTTGTTATTAACCTCGGAGAAATCCCCTAAAATCAAAACGTATGAAATTTTTTTTTACGATGTTTGGCTTACTTTACTTTTCATTATTGTTAAAAGCGCAAGTAATAACACAAGCTACAACTCCTTCTACCATTGGGTCAATAATACCAGGTTATTCCCAAGTAACATCTTACAATACAAAAACAATAAGCTATACACGTTCGACACCTGATCCGACACCAACACCTGTAGATGGGGATACAACGACAGAATACATAAAAAAATATGATTACGCAAACCCACTTTCAGTTAGCATCAGTATGAGTGATGGTAATATAACAAGTACATCTGTTGGTAAGGTTTGGACACTTAGAATATCGGTGCCTAATGCCTTAAATATTGGCATTACCTTTAATCAGTTTAATTTGTCTTCTACTGCTGAAATGTATATTTTCAACGAAGCAAGAACGGTTGTGAAAGGTAAAATTCTAAAAAGCTATTTCAGTAACACGACAGGTGTAACTACTTCTCCTATGGCTACGAATAGTATTATTGTTTATATTGTTGAGCCAAACAATTTTGGCACTTTGCAAAGTATTATTTCTATCCAAAAAATAATGGCAGGTTATCAGCCTATTGATGATGTAGGTACGGTTTATGGCGGCGGCGGCTTTAAACCAAATGGTACTGTAACTATTAATGGAGCGTCAGTAAATTGTGATCCGCTAATAATGTGTACCCCTGGTAAATTGGCCACTGCAAGAGCGGTAGCAAGATTTTATACGGGCAACGGTTTTGAAGGTACAGGCACATTAATTAATAACGAAGCAAATAATGGGAGAGCTTTTTTTGTAACAGCTTTTCATATGTTAGATGTGAATAGTGGTCTTTTTGGCGGCCATCCGGGAAACAATGTATTAGATGCAGGTGAAATTGCTGCTCTTCAAAATTCAGTTGTTCAATTTCAATTTTGGCGGACTGAATGTGATGGTACAATTAACAACACAAGTATTGATTTTTATGGAACAACTTTGCGAACATCATCAGTAGCGAGTGATTTCGTATTACTTGAATTATTAAATCCTCCTGGAATTGGTGATGGAGTGAATTATGCCGGTTGGAATAGAGGAACAACTGAACCAAATGATGATGTATCCTTTATCATTCATCATCCACAAGGAGAAGATATGAGAATAACAACAACAAGAGACGTAAAAACATTTTTTTGGAACAATGATTTTTGGTCAGCTCATTATTCATCAGGAACAGTTGATAAAGGTTCATCTGGTTCAGCATTATTTAACCAAAATAACCAGATTGTTGGACAATTGAGAAGCGGATGGAGTAATTGTAATTATACTTCGTTTGGCGACAGGTATGGAAAATTGAGTAGGTCATGGGCTTTTACTTATGCAAACCTTCAGCCGTGGCTTTCTCCAAATCAAAATCTTCAAAGTATGTACAGTCTTGATTTGTTTCCTCTAACCATTCAAGGTACTTCAACATTAAGTTGTGGTGCAACAGGTGGCAATGCTCAATTTACTGTACCAGCAAATTTATTAGGATGCACTTACTATTGGACTGTGGGAACGAACCTTCAAATTATTAGTGGCCAGGGAACAGGAATTCTTACGGTAAAAGGAACTCAAACATCTGACGTTAATAGTTATGTACAAGTTCAAATATCTGATAGCAAGGGAAGAAACAGGACAGCTACTGCTACAAAAAATTTGACACTTTTAGCCGGTGCACCAACAGTGTACGCATCAGGTTCTCCTTCCGGCGCATGTAATGGCAACACACAAACATGGTATTTAACTGCCAATCCTGCTTCTGGATCAAACTGGCATTGGACTGTTGATTATTTAGGCAATGGTGCAAGCATCTATATTAGAAATCCTTACGCTTCTTCGACATATGCAGATGTAATAGGGGGTGGTACTGTTAAATTAACTTATACTGATGTTTGCGGCACTACACAGAATGCAGGTGGGCCAACAGTTTATAGTAACTGTCATTCGTTTGCTTATATTATGTCTCCTAACCCTGCACAAGATAATGTAACAATTAGTTCTGATAATTCAAATATAAAAAGCAGTTCTCAAAATAAGATTTATCAAATTAGAATCACAGATGCTTTGGGAACTTTAAAAAAGTCAGTTGAATATAAATCAGGAATTAACACTACCCAAATTTCTCTTTCTGGCTTAAACTCAGGTGCTTATTTAGTCTCCGTTTTTGATGGAACTAATTGGGATACCCAACAGTTAATTATTCAAAAATAATTTTCAATTTCAAAACGAAACTGTAAATCTTAAAGAAAGCCTCTTATTGTTTTGGGCGCAGGTTTAAAAAACTTGTGCCTATTTTTTGTTGATAGATACCCAAAGTAAGATTTCTTTTAATTTTTGCCGGAAATATAAACGTCTTCAATAAAGAAGAATTCTACTGGTTTTCCTTTTAATATCATTATAGAAAGTACATCAAACTGAATTAGTTTCCATTCCGGATGTAAGAATTGGTATTCTTCAGAAGCATTGATAAGATTTTCTACTTTCTTTTTGGTTACATCCTCTTCGGGGAACCCGAATTTTTGAGTTCTTCTCGTTTTTACTTCAATAAAATGAAGTACATTTTTCAGCGAAGCGATGAGGTCAACTTCCCAATGGCTGTGGCGCCAGTTTTGATGAAGAATGATAAAACCTTTTTCTGAAAGATATTTGGCAGCCATCTTTTCCCCAAGAAGACCGGTGTTATTGTGATGTGCCATACATTCTTAATAAAGAAAGATTATTCAGCAACCAGCTCTGCTCTTTCGGATTTTGTTATCAGATAATAACTTCCAAAAAAAATCGCAGAGAAAATAAATGTTGAGGCTACGCTCCATGGATAAAAAGGCAATCCATCTGTGTAACACATCATCAGGCCGCTAAAGGTTTTTGGCCTTGACCAGCCAGCCAAAGGTGAAGAACTTGCCCATACCAAAAAATTAGAAATTAAGAAATATGCGGTTGGCGCTGAGATAGCAGCAATGGCGATTCTTTTTACATTAAAGTTTTTAATGAAAAAACCAAAGACAGTCATGCCACCGAACAGCAAATAATTTATGGCTTGTCCTTCATAAAACCCCGGGATATTACCTACTCCATTGATATATAAAAGCTGGTACAATGCGTCAGAAACAAACATTGCTCCCAGTGGAAGAATAAAAGCCAGCTTTTTGTCTTTTATTATTGCTCCGCCGAATATGGCCATTGCGATCATTGGCGCAAATCCATAAGGACGGCCCGGCATGATTCTGTATAAAGAGGCAATTACAATTAATAAAATAAAACTTACGGCAAGTTGTTTTGTAATTTTCATGTTCTGTATTTTTTGCAAAAATAAGGATTTAAAAATTTTTGTATGGAGCCACAAATTAAAGAGAATAAATCTTTGAGGTAAGAAATTTTATGCACAAGTTTTATTCATCAATTCAATGAAATAGCAGTAAAGAAAGTTTTAAGGAGAATTTTATTTATTGGGATAAAAAAAATTCCCAAAATAGAAAATCAAATGATGGCCATTTGTCTTTTTAAAGCAATTTCAAAACCACCGCTTACTAATTCTGTTCCTCATATCCCTCGTCAATCAACAAATTTTTTCCATCGGCGGCTTTGGTAGCCAGTTCATCGCAGCGATTGTTCAATGGATTTTCAGCATGTCCCTTTACCCAGTTAAAATGAATGCGGTGTTTTCGTGAAAGGGAATAATATTTTAGCCAGAGGTCCTTATTTTTAATTCCGCCTTTAAAATCGGTTTTGACCCATTTGTCAAGCCAGTGCTGCATTACAGCCTTCACTACATAATTACTATCAGAAAAGATCGTCAGTTCGAGGTCATTTTTTTTCAGCGCTTCCAAAGCGGCTATTACGGCCATCAGCTCCATCCTGTTGTTAGTAGTGAGCCTGTATCCCTGGGACAATTCTTTTTGAATCTTTCCCCAGATCAATATCGCACCGTAACCACCAGGGCCTGGATTTCCACGCGAAGAGCCATCTGTATAAATTGAAATTTTATTTTGCTGCA
>JBIQMJ010000003.1:0-39658 GCA_044463445.1 Segetibacter koreensis | reverse complement strand
TTTTTCTAAAAATTCTTTCCATTTGGTAAGTTCGTGTTCATTATAATTATGAATATTTAATTTCTTCAACACAATCAGGTCTAATTTTTCACGAATCATCGCAATCGGAACTTCATAAATGGTAGAGGCATCGGCTGCTTCTATTACTGAATCCACCTTTACATTACAGAAAAGAGCAATCTTTCTTTTTAATTCATCACTCAAAGGACGCTCCGTCCGGCAAACCAAAATATCAGGATGAACCCCATTCTCGCTCATCAGTTTAACGCTATGTTGCGTAGGCTTCGTTTTTAATTCTTTCGCTGCTTTCAAATAAGGAATAAGTGTGAGATGAACTACAAGGCAATCCCCATCAGGCAGTTCCCATTGTATTTGCCTCACTGCTTCAATGAAGGGAAGGCTTTCAATATCCCCGACCGTTCCGCCGATCTCGGTAATAACTATATCGTATTCAAATTTTTCACCCAGGAGCATCATTCTCCTTTTTATTTCGTCAGTAATATGAGGAATCACCTGTACCGTTTTTCCCAGGTAATCCCCTTCCCTTTCCCTGTTTATTACAGTCTGATAAATTCTTCCGGTAGTTACATTATTAGCCTGGCTTGTATTGATATTTAAGAACCGCTCATAATGACCCAGGTCAAGATCAGTTTCAGCGCCATCTTCAGTTACAAAACACTCACCATGTTCATAGGGATTCAATGTTCCCGGATCAACATTGATGTATGGATCAAATTTCTGGATAGTTACCCTCAAACCCCTTGCCTGCAGTAGCTTGGCGAGAGAAGCTGCAATAATTCCTTTACCTAATGAAGAGCTTACGCCCCCTGTTACGAAAATGTACTTAGCCATTATTATTTATTTTAAAAATAAAAGGCTCTTCATACAACTATATCTGTTGCCTGAAAGCCCATCAATCTGACCGCGGAAAGGGAAATAAAATGAAAAAATCCGTGAGGTCGTGCAAACTTACATTTAATATTCAAGCCGGAAAAGTTATAAACCAATTTGTGGAAAAAAATCAGAAGATTGTATGATTCTTAAAGTAGAATTTTAAAGTTAAAGTGCCAAATCGAAAAACTTTCCAATTAAAATTCTCCAGTAAACCCATAAAAAAAATGAATTTCTGTTTAAGGAAACTTAAAAATATTGCCCTTTAGAAAGATAATTCCTGACATAATCTTCCACTCCTTCTTCCAGGGAATAAAACGGCTGAGAATAGCCAGCAGAACGAATTTTTGACATTTCGGCTTCAGTAAAATATTGATAGGTATCGCGAATATCTTCAGGCATGTCTATATATTCAATCTGCGCCTGTTGGCCTAAAGCAGAGAAAGTGGCAGCCACCAAATCATTGAAACTTCTCGCTCTCCCGGTCCCGGTATTATAAATTCCTGAAGGGAATTTTGCAGGAGTATTTTGCCAGGTTTCTAAAAACCAAAAACAGATTTTTACCACATCTTTTACATAAATAAAATCCCTTAATTGCTCACCGTCTTTAAATTCCTTTTTATGAGATTTAAAAAGTTTTACAAAGCCATTTTTTTGAATCTGATTGTAAGAATGAAAAATTACGCTTGCCATTCTTGCCTTGTGATATTCATTGGGCCCATACACATTAAAAAATTTTAGTCCTGCCCATTTGGGTGGATGATTTTCTTCTTTAAGTGCCCATTTATCAAATTCATTTTTTGAAATTCCGTAAGGATTTAAAGGTTTTAATTTTTCAATAATGGATTCATCATCTTTGTAACCCAATTCGCCCGCACCGTAAGTGGCAGCCGAAGATGCGTAAACCAGGGGAATATTTTTTTCAACACAATAATTCCAGATTTTCTTAGAATATTCAACATTCAAATGTTCATGAACTGAATAGTCAAATTCCGTTGTGTCTGTCCTGGCGCCAATATGAAAAATAAAATCTATTTTCCGATTCTCTATTTCAAGCCAATCAAAAAATTCTTCTCTTTCTATTTTTTTTTGAAAAGCTTTTCCTTCAAGATTTACATCTTTTTCATGTTTGGAAAAATCATCCACCAAAATCAAATTTTTATAGCCGGCATGATTCAAAAAGCCAACCAGGCAACTTCCAATAAAGCCTGCAGCGCCGGTTATTACAATGCTCGAGGATGTATCCATTGGTTAAAATTTCGTGCTGAAAATTTCTTGTTATCTTATTACGCTCCTTTCATAAAATTTCCAATCACCTCATTATATTTATTTTTCCAATCCCTAATATTCCCCCAGTTTTCTCCATCAATTTTTATTTCGGCTGCCGTAACCGTTCCTAATTTTTCAAAAGGAATATCCAAAGATTTTTCAAACGCTTCAATACTATCAGGATTGACTGTTACCACCACCCTGCCCTGTACTTCTCCAAACCAGTAGGCGTCATTACGAAATGCACTTATTTGTTTGTTTACTGCAAATCCTAAGTTCCGCTTAAACCCGCTTTCAGCAAGAGTTATAAAAAGTCCACCTTCAGAAATATCATGTGCAGAAAGAATGACCTTATTTTTTATTAACGAACTAACGGTCATGTGTAAACGAAATTCTTCATCCAGGTTAAAATAAGGTGCCGGCGAATATTCAATTCCACAAATTTTATGAAGATATTCTGAGCAATTCAAGTCTTCTACATTTTTTCCGAGCAAATAAATTACATCACCTTCATTCTTAAAATCGAGCGTCATTTTATTTTCATAATCTTCCAAAAGCCCCACCATACCAATAACAGGCGTAGGATAAACAGGCCCGGAGGGAGATTGATTATAAAAGCTGACGTTTCCACCTGTAACCGGCGTATCAAATTTTAAACATGCTTCAGACATTCCCTTGATACTTTCTACAAACTGGAAATACACTTCAGGATCATAAGGATTGCCAAAATTCAAACAATTAGTCACGCCCAACGGAGTTCCACCGCTGCATACAATATTTCTTGCAGCTTCGCTAACCGCAATCATGCAACCTATAAAGGGATTCGCCAACACATAAAGGCTGTTGCAATCAGTAGTCAGCGCCAAAGCTTTTTTGGTTCCCCGTACTGCTACCACGGCTGCGTCTGAGGGCGCATTGGTATTGAGATTAGCCGCACCCACCATGCTGTCATACTGCTCATATATCCATTTTTTAGAAGCGATAGAAGGAAGCGAAATTAATTCTTCAGCAATACTTTTTAAATCGTTTGGAACAGGAATTTTGGCAGGATCAAAAGCTTTTATTTTTTCAAAATATTTGGGTTCTTTAAATTCTCTTGTATAAACCGGAGCGCCACCGCCAAGGACGAGGCTTTCAGCAGGTATCTCTGCTTCCAATTCGTTATTCATATAAAACCGAAGCATTTTACCATCCGTTACTTCACCAATTTGCTGGCAAGGTAAATCCCATTTTTCAAAAATGTCAATCACTTCTTTTTCTCTTCCTTTCTTCACGGTCAAAAGCATCCTTTCCTGGCTTTCACTCAGCAACAATTCCCACGCTTTCATTCCGACTTGCCGTGTTGGCACTTTTTCCAAATGGATATCCATACCGACACCACCCTTGGCACTGGTTTCAGCAGTGGAACAAATGATTCCTGCTGCACCCATATCCTGCATTCCAACCACAGCCCCGGTTTGAATCACTTCCAGGCAGGCTTCCAATAATTTTTTTTCCTGGAACGGATCGCCCACCTGCACCGCAGGAAGATCTTCCACACTGCTTTCGGTAATATCTGCAGAAGCAAATGCCGCACCGCCCATTCCATCCTTTCCTGTAGCACTGCCTGCAATAAAAACAGGATTTCCTTTGCCAGTAGCAGTGGCGCTAACGGTTTCGCCTAAACGTACCACGCCCGCGCTCATCGCATTTACTAATGGATTGGTATGATAACATTCTTCAAAATAAATTTCACCGCCAACGGTTGGTACACCAAAACAATTTCCATAATGGCCAATACCACTCACCACGCCACTCATTAAATGTTGTGTTTTCTCATTCTCAATATTCCCAAATCGTAATGAATTTAAAGTAGCAATTGGCCTCGCCCCCATTGTGAAAATATCGCGATGAATTCCGCCAACGCCTGTTGCTGCACCCTGAAAAGGTTCAATAGCCGAAGGATGATTATGGCTTTCAATTTTGAAAACCACACCCAATCCATCGCCAATATCCATTAAGCCGGCATTTTCTTCTCCCGCTTTTACCAACAGCCTGGAACCTTCCCTGGGCAATGTTTTCAGCCATTTAATTGAGTTCTTGTAACTGCAATGTTCACTCCACATAACTGAATAAGCGCTCAGTTCAGTGAAATTGGGCACTCTTCCCAGAATCCTAACGATTTTTTCAAATTCGTCTTTTTTAAGTCCCAGCTTTTCGGCCGTTTCAAATGTTATTTCCATAATTGTAGTAAAAAAAGCAAACTTACAATCTCTTGGTCTTCTATCAGAATATCCGATGTAAATATTTTAATTAACTTCCCACAATTAAATAATTACTGCTTGATCTATATTTTATTTATTTTTTATTTATTTCTTTTTTGCTGGTTAATTACCCGGATTAAATTTTTCAGGAATACGGGCTTATCTGATCAATTACTTCTAACCTTATTTGTTGTAAGAATTTTATTTATGCTGTTAGGTTGCTATGTTAACCTGTACATTTTGCCCGTTTCCGATACCGTAGGGTTTCATCAACTCGGAACTGAAGAGTTTAATTTACTTTTTTCCAACCCTCATGAATATTTTACAAACATTTTCCATGATCCTTATGCCCACGGCTATTCGAGACTTTTTGAAGATTCCCGGTCTTTTTGGAACAACCTGCGTACCATCCTGATAGCAAAAATGGTTTCCCTGTTTGACCTTTTTAGTTTTAAAAACTTTTGGATCAATTCTCTTTTTTTTAATTTTTTAATGTTCTTTGGCAGTGCAGCACTTTATAAGGTTTTCATTAGCTTATTTCCCAAGGCAACTATTCAACTTGTATTTTGTATTTTTCTTTTACCCTCCGCCTTATTTTTTTCATCAATGATTCACCGCGACGGATTGATTCTTTTATCCATTTCGATGATCATTTATCATTTCCATTACCTGCTTACGCAAGGCAAAATCTCTCTAAAAAATGTGATCATTTTCTCCTTATATCTTCTCCTCATTTTTCTACTGCGAAATTTTGTGTTGCTTACTCTTATTCCGGCATTGATAGCCTGGTTGATCGCTTCCAGGTTTCCTCAAAAAGCTTTGCTCATATTTGTGATCATTTATACAATTGGCCTTTCATTTTTTTTTGTATCAGGTTTCATCTCTTCAAAGATCAATTTCCCGGCTTTTGTCGCTCAACGCCAGGCAAGCTTTATTGAAATAGGAAAAATGGGAAATTCAACGGTGAAGATCAGGCTATTAAAACCAACTGCTCAAAGTTTTATTGTTAATGCTCCCCAGGCTTTCAACCTCTCGCTCATGCGGCCTTACCTTTCGAAAATAAATAAATTACAATTTGCTCCTTTTGCCATCGAGATTTTCTTAATGGAAATTTTTTTTATACTTCTTCTTTTTTTCCACAAGCGAAACACTTCGATTCCACCCCTTATTTATTTCAGCCTGTTTTTTAGCCTGTCCATGTTAATACTGGCGGGTTATGTAGTTCCAATAATCGGAGCTATCGTCAGGTATCGAAGTATCTATTTCATCTTTTTGATGATTCCTGTGGTGTGTTATATTGATTGGCAAAAGATTTATAATTTCATAACGCTCCAAAGGAATAATCCCAAAACATAAATTTAATTTATTTGTGGGTTTACTGGTTTTGGGTAAAAATTTTAATACTTAGACAGATTATCTTTATTTATATGTTTTATTTTAATCATAAAATATCATTTTTTATAAAAAAAGTAAAATAATTTTACATTTTTTGAAAATTAAATCGTTGTTTTGTGCCAAAAAAAATTAAAAATGGAATCATTACGATTAAATGCATTAAATGAGCTTCTCTCAACTCCCAGGGGCCAGGCAGTTGATTCACCTAGAAAAATTACCAAGTTTTTTGGAGAGAATGTTTTTGATTTAAAGAAAGCCCGTGAATTTCTAAGCGATGAAGCGTATAAAAGCCTGGTTTCATCCATTAAAAATCAAACGAAAATAGATCGGAAGATGGGCGACCAGATAGCTTCTGCCTTAAAATGTTGGGCAGAAACCAAGAATGTCACTCACTATACACATTGGTTTCAGCCTTTGACGGGAGCTACTGCAGAAAAACATGATTCTTTTTTCACACTTAAGAGCGACGGTACTGCAATAGACGAATTTGACGGAAATGCACTGATCCAGCAGGAACCAGATGCCTCTTCTTTTCCAAGCGGTGGCATCAGGGCTACTTTTGAAGCAAGAGGATACACTGCATGGGATCCCTCTTCTCCGCCATTTATTGTAGAGATAGGAAACGGCCGCACTTTATGTATTCCTACTATATTTGTTTCTTACACTGGTGAATCACTGGATGCAAAAACCCCGCTTCTGAAATCAACCGTAGCCCTGGAAAAAGCAGCCCTCGATGTTTGCCAGTACTTTGATAAGAATATTACTTCCGTTAAACCCACATTGGGCTGGGAACAGGAGTATTTTGTGGTGGATGCCACTTTGGCGAATGCCCGTCCTGACCTGATAATGACTGGTCGCACGCTTTTTGGCCAGGCTCCTGCAAAAGGCCAGCAATTAGAGGACCACTATTTTGGTGCTATTCCAGAAAGAGTGTATGCTTTCATGAGGGATTTTGAAGACCAGGCTTACAAATTGGGAGTTCCCTTAAAGACAAGGCATAATGAAGTGGCTCCGGCTCAATTTGAATGCGCACCTATTTTTGAAGAAGTAAATATCGCGGTAGACCATAACATTTTATTAATGGATATAATGACCCGCGTAGCAAGAAAGCACAACCTGATCGTGCTTCTTCATGAAAAACCATTTGCAAAAATTAATGGCAGCGGCAAACACAATAACTGGAGCATGGCTACCAATACCGGGGTTAATTTGCTCGCTCCCGGGAAAACGCCAAAGACGAACCTCATGTTTCTTGCTTTTTTTGTAAACACTATCAAAGCAGTACATGATCATGCGGATATACTGAGAGCTTCCATAGCTTCAGCAGGAAACGATCACAGGCTTGGGGCCAATGAAGCGCCACCGGCTATCATTTCTATTTTTATCGGCAAATATCTTACAGATGTGCTGAATGAAGTGGAAAAACGGGTGGGTGAGAAATTTGACGAACAGGATGAAGCTATGCTAAAACTGGATATCCACAAAAGCATTCCTGAACTGATGATGGATAATACTGATAGGAACAGAACTTCCCCTTTTGCATTCACCGGGAACAAATTCGAGTTCAGGGCAGTTGGATCTTCAGAAAACTGTGCCGGGCCAATGACCGTTTTAAACACCATAGTTTGTGATGCCCTTACACAATTTAAAACTGATGTCGATGCGATTATAGAAAAAGGGGAGAAAAAAGAAATCGCGTTAATGCAGACTATTCAAAAATATATTGTTGAAAGTAAAGATATCCTTTTTGAAGGTGACGGCTACAGCGAAGCGTGGGCCAAAGAAGCAGAGAAAAGAGGACTGCCCAATGTAAAAACTACTCCATTGGCATTAGATGCTTTTGTTACAGAAGCTTCCAAAAAGCTATTTACACGTTTTGATATTTATACAAAAAAAGAACTGGAAGCCCGGCATGAAATACAGTTAGAAAACTACATTAAAAGGATCCAGATTGAAGCAAGGGTTATGGGCGAACTGGCAAGCACCTATATTTTACCTCCCGCAGTCAAATATCAAAATATACTGATCGCCAATATCAAAGGATTAAAAGATCTGGGTTTCGAAGAAAAAGCCTATTCTTCTCAATTGCAAATCGCTCAGAAAATTTCTGAACATGTGGATGTTATCGGTACAAGAGTGAAAGAAATGATTGAAGCACGAAAAGTCGCCAATAATATTGAGAATTCAAGAGAAAGGGCAATCAATTATTGTGATGAAGTGAAGAAGCATTTTGACGTGATCCGCTATCATGTGGATAAACTCGAGCTTTTGATAGATGATGAATTGTGGGAATTGCCCCGTTACAGGGAATTACTTTTCTTACGCTAGTATTGAAATAGTTTTATTTTTTTTAACATGCCGGAGTTAAACTTCGGCATGTTTGTTTTATCTATGATTCAAACAAGTAAAAACAATTAAAACAATTAAAATGAAAAAATTTATTCTTGTAGCGATAGCAGGATTTTTCCTTGCAGCTAACACTAACGCCCAGGTAAAAAGAAAAGTTCCTCAATCTCAAAAAATGCAATCTGATTCTTCGCATCATTTTAAAAGAGGAGAGATGATGGATCAGTTAAATCTGACCGCTGATCAGAAGTCACAGATGAAAAGCCTCCGCCAGGATATGAAGCAACAAAGAGAAGCGATAATGAATGACCAAAGCCTTACCGCGGATCAAAAAAAACAAAAGATGCAAGACTTGCGTAAATCACAATCTGAAAAAATGAATTCCATCCTTACTCCTGACCAGCAGACAAAAATGAAGGAATGGAGAAAACAAAGGATGAAAAATCACAAAATGGCTCCCCGCATGAAAAAAAGCCAGGCTTCCTAAAATTATTTAGATTCCTACGAAAATTCAAAACCGGTTAATCAAAAGATAACCGGTTTTTTAGTATTGGATTGAAAACCGTGTAAATCAAGATATTGATATCTTTGTGAATTATTTTACTGAAAGATAAAGAATCACTTTTCTAAGCCTTCCATATACGAAAGTGGAGTAAAAGTCCGTTTCTATGAAAAAAAAGGAATTGATATTTAAATGTGGTTGCCTTAGTGCCTTTGAGAAAATCTCAATCAATTTTGTATGACAAAATATTTCATTGGAATTTCTTTTTTTGCTTTGTTGTTTGTTTCCTGTAAAAAAGAAAAAGACAATTTTGCAAGCGAGCCTATAGCTGACTACCTTCCCTTACAGGTAGGAAAATACATAACCTATGATCTGGATTCGACAGTCTTTACCAGGTTTAACCAGACGCTGACGGTAAGACATTACCAGGCACAATACAAAATAGAAGCTCAAACTACTGATAATCTCGGAAACCCGGGATATATTATCAACCGCTATCTACGTACCGATTCGACGCAAAACTGGGCAATTGATAATGTCTTCACGATTTATCTTACCGAAAAATCGGCTGAATACTTACAAGACAATCTTCGCTTTATAAAATTAGTGGCGCCGATAACAGAAGGATTTTCATGGAAAGGAAATAGTTATCTTGCCTACGACCCTTATCGTTCTTATGTTTTTGCCAACCCGGCTTTTATGGAAGATTGGAATTACATCTACGAAAATGTGAATCAGCCATTGACCATTGATTCCATGAATTTTAAAAATACCATCACTGTTTTTGAAGTTTCCGATTCCACCGGAAATCCTGGAATTCCCGGAACCGAATATGCAGAGAAAACATATAGCATTGAAAAGTATGCGAAAGATATTGGGCTGATCTATAAAGAGTTTATCCATTGGGAATACCAGGCGGCTGATAATACTTACAAAGGGTTTGGGGAAAAGCTTAGTATTATTGATCACAATTGATTTGGCAACGGTTTTATAGTAAACAAACAAAAAGCGCTTATTTTTATTTTATGAGAAAAGAATTTTTCTTCCTGGTAATTACCACTTTCTTTTCTTTCACTACTTCTGCCCAATTCACTAAATATATTGTGAAGTTCAAAAATAAGAACGGCACTCCGTTTTCCATAAACGATCCCTCCAAATTTTTATCTGCAAGAGCAATCGAAAGAAGGGCAAAGCAACAAATTGCAATTGATGAAACTGATTTACCCATCGTTCCTGCATATATTGACAGCATTCGTTCCGTGGCGAATGTGACTTTTCTTGATGGATCAAAATGGTTGAATCAAATTTGTATCGCCACTTCAGATTCAATGGCCATTTTAAAAATTAATTCCTTTTCATTTGTATTAAAAACAAGTCCGGTGAAAAGATTGATTCGTCCAAATGTTGCCGGCAGGAACCAATCATCCGAGCTAATAAAAAGAAATAAATTTAATGAACAAATAAAAGGCATCACCTCTCCCGCTTCCCCGCCCGTGCCCGGCAATTATTTTTCCTATGGAAATTCTTTTGGCCAGATACATCTCCACAATGGCGAATATTTACACAACAATGGTTTTCGAGGACGGGGAATGCTGATTGCCATAATAGATGCCGGTTTTTATCATTACCAGTCTTTACCGGCTTTTGACAGTGTAAATAGTAATAAAAGCGTGGTGGACACTTATGATTTTGTAGCCAACGAATCCTCAGTAAACGAAGATCATTTTCATGGAATGATGTGTTTTTCAATCATCGCGGGAAATATTCCGGGTGAATTGGTAGGCACTTGCCCCGATGCTAAATTTTTATTGTATCGATCCGAAGATGTAAATTCAGAATCGCCTGTTGAAGAGCAATACTGGACAGCCGCAGCAGAAAGAGCAGACAGCGCCGGCGCAGATATTATTTCAACCTCTCTGGGTTATAATCTATTTGATAATCCGGCTTTCAATCTGACCTATGCTGATATGAACGGGCACACCAGTATGATTGCCAAAGCAGCTACCCTTGCCGCAAAAAAAGGGATAATTGTTTTGGCTGCCGCGGGAAACGAAGGGGATGATAACTGGCATTATATTACAACGCCCGCAGACGCGGACAGCATTATAACGGTTGGTGCGGTGGATGCATCAGGAAAAGTGGCGGATTTCAGCAGTTATGGGCCGTCCAGTGATGGAAGAACAAAGCCAAACGCGGCTTCTGTTGGTTGGGGCACTGCGCTTTCGTCAACCACAGGCCCGATTCAAACAGGAAATGGAACTTCTTTTGCTACACCAAATTTAGCTGGTTTAGTTACGTGTTTGTGGCAGGCATTTCCTGAGTTTTCTAACATGCAAATCATTGAAGCTGTAAAAAAAAGCAGCAGCCTCTTTAGTACACCTGACGACAGGATTGGATATGGAATTCCTGATTTTAAAAAAGCCTATGATGATCTTAGTGATCAGCGGATCAAAAGAAGCCTGGCTTCTGACGATCGATTTATTAAAATATTTCCCAATCCATTTAGAAATAATTTTAACCTCGCTATAAAGCCAAAAATTACTTCCGTTGCCACTTTTACTCTATATGATGCTTCAGGGAAATTATATTTTACCCACAAAACATCATTGCAGGAAGGGATAATTCAAATTATTCATTTTAATCAAATGCAGCCGTTTCAAAAAGGATTATATATATTAAAATTCAATGACGGAAAAAATAAAAAAAGTATCCAATTAATGGTTCAATAAACGCTACAGAACAGTAAAGCAGCAAAAAATCCGCTTTTTTATTTTGGTTTCCGGCTCAATAATTTTCTCTCTTTAATTTTTTTTGAATAATGCCACAAACAAAGTATCCGCCTGAATTTCATACCCCTTCAAATATTGGCTTTTAATCAGACTTAGTCCGGTTTCTTCTATAAAAAAGACAACATTTTCTTCATTTTCATTTTTAAATACAGAACAGGTTATGTAAAGCAGGAATCCATTACTCTTCAAGTATCCGGCCACATTCATCACTATTTCCTGCTGAATTTTGGCATATCTTTTTATTTCTTTCGGATCAAAAAATAAAAGCTGTTCCGGCGTTCTGGCCCACGTTCCTGAACCTGAGCACGGAACGTCTGCAACAATCACATCAAAAGGTTTTTCAATCTTTTCCAACGGTAGTGCAGCGGCAAGATCTGCAATAAATGAAGTATAATTTACAATTCCTGCCTGCTGAAATCTGAGCCGAAGATTTTGCAGAATATTTTTTCGTGTATCGCTAACCGTTAACCGGACGCCTTTAAACAAATCATGCGCCAGTATTGACTTTCCGCCACTTGCTGCGCAGCAGTCCCACAATAAAATTTTTTTTCCAGGCATTTTCCATTCTTGTTTTAAAAGATCTTCAGTTTGTTGTGAATTGTAATCCTGGATCACTACTTCTTCATCTATCAAAAAAAGATTACTTATTTTTTCACTGTTCGAAAAAGCAAAGCAATTATCATTCAGCCTCTCAAAAAAAATATTTGTTTTTTCTAATTTAGCCAATACCGCTTTCCCCTTTCCGGGCCTTATTCTAACAAATAATTTTGGCTGGATTAAAAAAGACAGATTAAATAAACCACGATTTATTTCATTGCTCAATTCATCATTGAATGGAAAAATACCCGAAGGATTAAAAATATCTTTTACCAAATCAATCTTGGCCAAAAGATTTTCCTCAATCATCTCATTCCACTCAGGCTTTAATTCCGTAAGAATTTTAGAAGCTTTTTGTTCAATAAGAAAAGTGGCCAACAAAAATCTTTCAATGAACGCAATTTCCGAACTAACAGCCATGCCTAACCGAAAAGAATTATAACAAAGTGATGAAATTATTTTCCGGTCCCTGGAGCCATGCTTTTTATTTAGGGAAAAATATTTTTTGAGGTATAAATGAAAAGGCTCTTTTCCATCATATCTTTCAAGAATAGAATTAGCATAATTTAAATAGCGATGGGCATAATTTTTTTGAACAACGGGTTCACGTTTATTCATAAAATTAAAATTAAAAATTTGCTGCATTAAAGTTCGAGAAGCGCCTTGAGAGGATCTTTGCCAAATAAAAGCTGTTCCGGATTTTCAAGCATTTGTTTTACTCTCACCAAAAAGCTTACAGATTCACGGCCATCAATAATGCGGTGATCATAGCTCAAAGCCAGGTACATCATTGGTTTTATAACTACCTGGCCCTTAATTGCCACAGGGCGTTCGATGATATTATGCATTCCCAAAATGGCGCTTTGCGGAATATTAATGATTGGAGTGCTCATCATAGAACCAAAAATTCCACCGTTGGTAATGGTGAAGGTGCCGCCGGTCATCTCTTCAATGGTTAATTTACTCTCTCGTGCCTTTACGGCAAGATCTACTACTTCTTTTTCAATTTCTGCCATACTAAGGCTTTCGGCATTTCGAATTACAGGAACCACCAGGCCTTTGGGTGAAGAAACAGCGATTGAAATATCGCAAAAATCATGGTAAATAATATTGTCTCCCTCCATAAGTGCATTTACGGAAGGCCATTCCTGCAAGGCGAAACAACAGGCCTTGGTAAAGAAACTCATAAAACCCAAATTGACATCGTGTGTCTTTTTAAAAGTTTCTTTATACTTTGCTCTCAAATCCATGATCGCGCTCATGTCCGCCTCATTAAAAGTGGTGAGCATTGCGGTAGCATTCTTCGCTTCTACCAGCCTGCGGCTGATGGTCCGGCGCAGGCTACTCATTTTCTTGGGAGTTTCTTCCCGACTGAAAAGTTCTTTCCCTACGGCTCTTCCGGGCTTTTGAAGCGCTCCCAGCACATCATTTTTAGTTATTTTTCCATGGAAGCCAGTTGCCGCTATTTTGGAAGCATCCATTTTTTTCTCCGCAAGAATGGCAGCAGCTACGGGAGTGGTTTTTATATCTTCTCTTTTACGAGGTTGGTTTTCTTCCGGGGTAATTTTTTCTGCGTGATAATTTCCTGTGACGTCTTTTGGTGCTACAACTTCTTTTTCCTCATTTGTATTTTTTTCTTCACCCTGATTAGCCGGTCTTTCAGCGCTTTGATCTATAGTGGCTACCACCGATCCTATTTCAATTTCTTCATCTTCTCTGGCAAGGGTATGCAGGATGCCAGCCTGTTCAGCATTGATTTCAAAAGAGGCTTTTTCACTTTCCAATTCTGCAATCACCTCGTCACGGTTCACCCAGTCGCCATCTTTTTTAACCCATTTCGTAAGAGTTACTTCTTTAATACTTTCACCAATCACAGGCACTTTAATTTCTACCAAACCTTCGCCTCCTGCCTGATTTTTATTTTCTTTATTGTCTGTTTTATTTTCATTCGGAGTAGCTTTCTCTACAGAAGGAGTTTCAACTTTGGGTTCAGGACTTTTTTTCTGAACATCATTTTTATTGGGTTTAGCCGCGCTTTTACCATTGGATTTTTCTGCTTTATCATCTATGGTAGCCACTACATCACCAATTTGTAAGTCTTCTTCTTCTTTAGCAATCGTATGCAATATTCCCGCTTTTTCAGCATTGATCTCAAAGGTGGCTTTTTCACTTTCCAATTCCGCAATTACTTCGTCTCTCTCCACCCAATCGCCATCTTTTTTAATCCATTTGGTAAGGGTTACTTCATTGATACTTTCGCCTACAGTAGGCACTTTAATTTCTACTGACATGAATTTTCATTAAGATTTACAAACCTAAGCTAAAATGAGAAATACACAAAAAGCAAACCGCATTCAGGCGGTTAAAAACAAATTGAAGGTTTATTTTAATTTTCGAAGGATAGAAATTTTTTTCCTCTTTATTATTTCACAGTAAACCAATAAATAATTGAATTTCTTATTTTGTTTTCAAAATTTAGGAGTACGAAAGAAGAACGCAAATCAAAGAAATTGCTAATCCGGTTTTTTTGTGGTTATCTTTAAATCTCTAAATATCATTTAAATTATTTGTATGAAAATCGGCTTTCATGGTGCAGCGAGGACTGTTACAGGCTCCAAGCATTTGCTAATTCTCAATAACGGTAAAAAATATTTATTAGACTGCGGCATGTACCAGGGAATGGGTTCTGAGACCGATACACTCAACCGCGAATTCGGTTTTAATCCTGAAGAAGTGGACCATATGATACTCTCTCACGCGCATATCGACCATTGTGGGCTCATCCCCAAATTGGTGAAAGAGGGTTATCGCGGCAAAATTTATGCTACCCCCGCCACCAAAGACCTGGCTTCCATTCTTTTGGCAGATAGTGCCGGCATCCAGGAAAATGATTTAAAATTTCTGAACAAGACCCGTGCTGCACAGGGAAAGCCCTATCTTTTCCCACTTTATACTATGGAAGACGTAGGCCTTGCTTTACAGCGGTTTGAAACGGTGGATTACGGAAGATGGTTCACCATTGATGAAAATGTTCAGTTTATGTATCTCGACGCCGGCCACATCATAGGAAGCGCCACTGTACATTTGAAAATCACAGAAAACGGAAAAGAAACTCATCTCACTTTTTCCGGGGACCTCGGAAGGTACCGGGATGTTATTTTAAAATCCCCCGAAGATTTTCCACAGGCAGACTTTATCATCATCGAATCCACCTATGGAAATAAAATTCATGAAAACATTACCGGAACTCCTGATAAGCTTCTTGAATGGATCAATAAAACCTGTCTTCAGAAAAAAGGCAAACTAATTATTCCTGCATTTAGCGTAGGCCGCACCCAGGAGCTTTTATATGCCCTTAACCAACTCGAAAATGAAAACCGTCTTCCTGATCTTCCCTATTTTGTAGATAGTCCTTTGAACCTGGAGGCCACCAGAGTCATGGAAAATTACCCGCAATATTTTAATAACCGTGTACAAAAACTATTGAAAACGGATCACAATCCCTTTAATTTTAAAGGCCTGCATTTTATAAAATCAGTAGAAGAAAGCAAATCGCTTAATTACAGGGATGATCCTATGGTAATTATATCCGCAAGCGGAATGGCTGAAGCCGGAAGAGTAAAGCATCACATTAGTAATAATATTGAAAATAGCCGTAATGCCATTTTATTAACCGGCTATTGCGAACCGGATTCTCTTGGCGGCCGCTTAAAACGCCATCCAAAAGAAGTAGGAATCTTTGGCCAGTCCCATGAAGTTCATGCAGAAATCGGTGAAATTCAGAGTATGAGCGCCCACGGAGATTATGATGATCTTTCGCAATGGTTATCCACCCAGGATAAAAAAGTAGTTAAAAAAATATTTCTCGTACATGGAGATTATGATGTACAGATTGATTTCAAAAACCGGCTGATCAGCAAAGGTTTTGCAGAGGTAGAAATACCTGCCCGACATACGGAAGTGGGATTAGGATAGCCGTCCTTTCAACCTTTAATTTATCGCTTTTATCCTTCCTTATTACACCTTGGGCGTTCAAACCGTCTGCTCTTTTTATCCTACCATTCATATATAATTAAATATCTGTTTTAAATAAGTGTTTGAAATTTGCCGCCGGATTTAAAACCGTTTAATATGAAAATGAAAAAGTACTATTTTACCCTATTTATACTAATCACCTCAACTGTGGCCATGGCCCAATACCCGCAGGCGGCCAATCGTCCCAATAACTCAGGAAGGAATATGAACCTGGGCCATTTTTATGGAAAAGTGATAGATGGAAACACCAGTAGACCCATTGAAGCAGCATCGGTTCAGCTTTCCCAGATGAAAATGGATACGGTCACCAAACAAAGGAAAAACATCATTGTAGCCGCTTCGCTCACTGATAAAAAAGGTGAATTTAATATTGATAAATTACCTCTTTTTGGTAATTATACACTTACCGTCAGTGCGGTAGGACACGCCCTCTATAATGACCAGGTTTCTTTTGATCTAAAAATGAATGGCGACAGGAGCCAGATGTTAAATGCAATCGATAAAGATCTTGGGAATATCAAATTACTTCCGGAGGAGAAGCAATTGGAAAATGTAGTAGTAACTGCCAATAAACCGATGATGCAGATGAGCATCGACCGGAAAGTTTTTAATGTAGATAAAAGCCTTACCAGCGTGGGCGGAACTGCTGTGGACGTGATGAGAAATGTTCCCTCTGTTAACGTCGATATAGATGGAAATGTGACACTGAGAAATGCATCTCCACAGATTTTTGTAGATGGCAGGCCCACCACTTTGACCCTGGATGAAATCCCCGCAGATGAAATAGAAAGTATTGAGATCATTACCAATCCTTCGGCAAAATTTGATGCTTCGGGAGGTGGAGCAGGTATTTTAAATATCGTGATGAAGAAAAATAAAAAACCAGGTTACAATGGCAATGTAAGAGCCGGGGTAGACACGCGGGGAGGAAATAATGCCGGTGGGAATATTAATATCCGGCAGGGAAAAGTTAACTTCTTCGCCAGCGGCAACTATTTTCATTTTAAAGGAAAGAGTACCAACAAGACTGACAGGACAGATTATGTAAACGGCCTGACTTCTGATCTTCACCAGGAAAGCAGTCCTACACGCAACGGGCGCATGGCTGGTGGAAATTTAGGGGTCGATTATTTTATTGATAACAGGAATACCCTTACCATTAGCGGGGGTATCAGAAAAGGAAAATTTGGAGGTGATGAATTTATGAATATTACCCGTGATACCCTTTTCAACGGAGTTACCAAGCATACTTTCGGAACAAGTACGAGCGATAATAATTTTACATGGAACAATTATAACGGTAAAATAAGTTTTAAACACAATTTTGCAAAGCCCAATAAGTTCATCACTGCTGATGCCAATTATGATTACAGCAAAAACAGCAATCAGCAAAACGTTGCTACCGAATATTTTAATGAAGACAATTCACCCGCTGCGCCTCTGTTCCAACAAAAAACAACCGGCAATGGTACCAACAGTAATATTACAATTCAAACAGATTACTCTAACCCCGTTTCTGACAAAATTAAGGTGGAAGCAGGTTTGAGAGCCGCTATCAGGAATTCAAACAGTGAGAATAACAATTTTATTATGGATCAATCTTCCGGCAAATTTGTTTCAGTTGCCGGCTTAAACAGCAAATACAAGTATACTGATGAGGTATATGCAGGTTATGTGACCTTTTCTCAAAAGATCAATAATTTTACTTACCAGTTGGGCGGCCGCGTGGAGAGTTCAAAATATTCGGGCGAACTGGTTGATTCCAATCAGTCCTTCAGCAATTCTTACCCGTTGAGTTTTTTTCCAAGTGTGTTTTTGACCCAGAAAATCAATGACAAACAGGATATCCAACTGAACTATTCAAGAAAAATCAACCGGCCTAATTTCTGGCAACTGATTCCTTATTATGATTTTAGCGATCCGCTGAACATCAGCGTGGGTAATGCTTCCCTCGTTCCTGAATTTACCAACCTGCTTGAATTATCTTACGATCTGAATCTTAAAAATGGAAATAATATAATTGCCACAGCCTATTACCGGAGAAGTGATAATCTGATATCGCGCTACCAGTATTGGGATAAAAACCCCAATCCTGCCTATGACGATTCTGTTTTTATTTCTTCTTATGTAAATGCCAGCAGTTCGGAGGCTTACGGTTTGGAAATCACTTCCATGAATAAAATTGCACCCTGGTGGAGCCTCACCGAAAATATCAACCTTTATAATTCAAAGATCAATGGCAGCAATCTCACCGGCACTACCACCTCATTGGGGAAACTAAGCTGGTTTGGAAAGATCAACAGTACTTTCACTTTGCCGGCTAATTTCACAGTTCAAATCAACGGAGATTATACCAGCAAAACTATTTTACCTCCCGGAAGAGGTGGTGGCGGCGGAAGCCATTGGGGTGGCGGAAATTTAGCCAATGCCAATGGGTATGCATTGCCGGTTTGGGGTTTTGATGCAGCGGTTAAAAAAGATTTTTTGAAAGACAAATCGCTTTCCGTTTCACTGAGCATGAATGACATTTTCAATACGCGCGTAACGAAAATACATTCAGTATCTACCTCCTCAAAAAACATTTCTTCAACACAGGATATCTGGAGGCAAAGAGACCCGCAACAGTTGAGAGTGAATGTAAGCTGGCGATTCGGTAAAATGGATGTTTCCCTTTTCAAAAGAAAAAATATGAACCAGCAGAGCGATCAAAGCGATATGCCACCGGCGATGGCTCAATAAATTTTTAAGCATCTCATAAAAAAATGGCCGTTGAAACAGACGGCTATTTTTTTATACAACGCTGCTATGAGAAACGTTATTTTCAATTTTTTCGGCTTATTGTTTTTTTGTTGCTTCATTATTTTTTCCTGTAAAAAGATTGAATTAAAACCTGCCACAGAGCTTTCGGAACAGGCAAACCTGCCCAAAAATACCGCACGATTGTTGGCTTCCGGCGGAGGAGGGTTTCAATCGGCTGATTTTATACCTCAGGATGGCGATTCCATCGAAAGGGAAACCGTCTTAGGTGTTCAGCTTACAAATCCATACCTGATACCAAATATGGAACAAGCTTACATAAACTTAGGATATAACCCGGGACGTGCTACCATTTCATGTAAACATTCACATAATAATCCGGAAACTCCAAAAAAACTTCATATATGAAAAAGCTGAGTAGAAGCCAGTCCTTCAGTAATACCCCAGTTATTTAAAACGGTCAGGGTCTTCATCATGATAATCAACGGCCATGTCTACTCCAATGGAAGAAACTACATTTACGAGCGCTGTTATTACCGGACTTGCAAAATGGAACTTTGAATTCAGATTGGTTAAAAGAAACGGTATATCATGAATTAAGCCATGGCAGTCATCAAACTGGTTTACAGTGAATGAACAAATAGAATCGATTTTTAATTTTATATCTGCAAATAGGGGGTCAGTATTTTTTCTCATCATCAAAAGAATTTCTTTTTCGCTTCTCATTATTGGCTTTTAAATATCTTCGTCTTAGTAAAAATTATCTGGGGTATTATGTCAGTTGGTTCAATTCAATTCAGGTTCATTAGCCTACTCTTTTTGTTGTTATTATTTATTTCTTCCGAAGCCCAGCATCCCGCCTCCGGAATATATTCCAAACAACTTTCTGTCCTCACTGAAAATGATTATTATTTATTCCAGGGAAAAGACGCTTATTATACCAATGGTATCATTATAAATTATAGCAAAATCCATCACTCAAAGAAATCCGGATTTATAAAACAGACCGATCAATATGAGATGGGCCAAAAGATTTTTACCGCTTATTCCAGGAAGATCTATGAGGCTTCACAAATTGACAGGCCAATCGCAGGCTATCTCTATGCAAAATTTTTAAGGACTGGTTTTATGACGCATAACCGCCTTTTTCAATGGGGAGTTTCGCTCGGAACAATCGGTAAAGCTGCTTTAGGAAAACAAATGCAGAATGGCTATCACCGGTTGATTAATGTGGATCCCAACTTATGGGGTTGGATATGGGATTACCAGGTGAAGACTGAGCCGGGTATCAACCTGCATGGCCTCTACACAAAAGGATTGGTGAATAACCCGAAATCTTTATTTCAACTTTCCCCGGTTACCAACGTTACTCTTGGAACCAGCTTTACTAATATTAGCGAGAGCCTGCTTTTTCAATTTGGTAAATTAAAACCGCAGAATGAAAGCGCCTATTGGAATGCATCTGTTGAAGAAAAGCCGGCAAGCCCGGTCAAAAAATCAGAATTATTTTTTTATTATTTGCCGGGGATAAAATATCAACTGTATGATGCGACTATACAAGGTGGTATGTTCAGAAAAGATAAGGGGCCAATCACTTCACCAGTAAAACCTTTCGTATTTAGCCAACAATTAGGCGCTTTGTATTCTTTTGACAGATATTCGCTGAGACTCGGAGTTGTTTTTGTAACCAAAGAGGCTGGCACTCAGCGTTTTGATCATACGTATGGAAGCATCCGGGGAAGCTATCGTTTTAATTGACGTATTGTACTTGGGCTGAAATAAAAATTTACGCCTGGTACATTGTTTTAGCCAAAATAAAAATCTTATGAAAAACTTCGTTTACTGCTTTTTATTGAATTTCCATGGTTCTTGAACTGATCGTGTTGGCGCTGAAATAACCCAACACTCCGCCATTTATATTACTTTCAGGATTTGCAGGGGCAGGGCTGGAGAAGCCGCTTCCGCCGCCTGAAATTTGCAATAATTCATTTAAATAAGTGAATACCTGCTTATCAACGCATTTCATTTGTACCGTTAAGATGACGCCGGATTTTATATAGGAACTATCATTATACAAAATAGAAGTAATGTATCTCCCGTCAGAAAGCCGGTCATCAAATACGGAATTTCCCCTCCCATTTTTTAATATTTTCCCATCCACCAATTCAATAAATTGATAATAGTTGTGTTCACCGGCGGGATCATGGAAATTAGCTACCGGATAAATAATATTGTCCCGGCCTAATAAAAAAGTCAGCGAATCCAATTGTACCGGCATCGGCATTACAGAAGTGGCAGAATAATTTTTCCCATCTACTGAAGCATTTAAAGTATAGGATTGACCGGGCTTTCCTTTTATCCTTGTGGTAAAATAATTTCCCGGCTCTTTTTCAAGTAATGTATCAACCATTCTTTTGTCACTGATGGTAACCAATGCCCCGGAAACCGGAGGAAAATTATTATCGTCAGTGAAGTTTACGGATTTTGAAATGGAGACTTTATAAGGCCCGGGCAGGTTGTTCACTTCCCCGGAAATTACTATTTGTGGTTCTGAATTTTCCAGGTTTACCTCAATCACTTTTTTGCAACCCAAAATGAAGAAGGCAAGCAGGAAAATAAGGAAATATTTTATTTTGAATTGCATCTGCCTTAGAATTTAAAATTATAAGTTACCGAAGGCACCCATCTGAACAAAGAATATTGCACGGCCTGGGTTTTTTGCAGATTACCAGGATCATCCTGGAATTGCACAAAATAAGGATTTTCCCTACCAAAAACATTATAAACAGAAAAGGTCCAGCTTCCCTCAAATTTTCTGTTTTTTCTCCCTTCCAGGGTGGCGCTGATATCAAGACGTGTAGTTGCAGGCATGCGGTTACCGTTCCTTTCCGTATAATAAAATACTCGTCTGCCATTTACATCATATTTTCCCGCAGGCCAGGTAACCGCGTTTCCGGTATGGTACACAAAATCAGATGAAAATGTCCATTTTTTGTTAAGCTGGTAAATGGCTACGATGGAGAGATTGTGCGTCTGGTCCTGTGTGGCAGGATACCAGGAATTTTGATTGATTCCATCAATTTTTCGCTCAGTCCTGGAAAGGGTATAACTGATCCATCCATTCAGTTTGCCATATTTTTTTTTGAAATACAGTTCCAATCCGTAAGCCCGCCCTTTTCCAAAAACCAATTGGGATTCTACCAGTTGATTGGCCACCAGCACGGCACCGTTTTTATAATCAATCTGGTTTTGTAAGGCTTTATAATATGCTTCCGCTGATAATTCGAATTTATTGCCTCCGATATTCCTGTAATATCCTGCAGAAACCTGATCTGAAATTTCTGGCTTTACATTATTACTGCTTGGTATCCATAGATCGGTAGGATTGCTACCTGTAGAATTGGAAAGCAAATGAAGATTCTGAACATTTCGTGAATAAGAAGCCTTAACGGAACTGGAATTATTCAATTGAAAAGTAAGGGCAAAGCGGGGTTCACAATTTAGATAGGATTTTACAATTTTACCGGCAGCATATCTTTCAGCAGATTTAATATTTCCCTCGTTATCATAGGTATAAAAGTCTCCCGGCCCCACCATAGAAAATGAAGAAAGCCGTAAGCCCATATTTACTTTTAGCTTATTATTTACGTTCCATTCATCTGAAACATAAGCAGCTCCATCCAATGCATATTTATCGGGAAGCACCAAAGAATTGTAAGAGGAAGTTTCTGAGGTTTTGATATTTCCAGGAGTAAAAATATGGCGAGTGACAGTAAAACCTAAATTGATCTTATTTGTATTTCCGACAAAATACTGCAGATCCTCCTTTAGAGTCAGATCTTTGATCCTTGAAAGAATGCCCACCTTGTTGTTCGTTTGATTAATGGAAATATTATAATCGTAATTGCTGAAAATAAAAGAGGTATTGGAAAACAATTTATTGTTGAATATGTGATTCCACCTGAGTGTAGCAGTAGTGTTTCCCCAATTAATACCAAACTGCCGGCTATATCCTAACACATCTTTCCCAAAATATCCCGATAGGTAAACCCGGTCATTTTTAGTAAGCTGGTAATTGGCTTTGGCATTCAGGTCATAAAAATAAAGTACACTCTGGTTGACATCTGAATCGTGAGCAAGTTTTAAAAACAGGTCAGCATACGTTCTGCGGGCGCTAATCATAAACGATCCTTTATCTTTTACGATAGGCCCTTCCACATTTAACCTTGAAGAAATAAGCCCGATGCCCCCGCTAACTTTATAATTTTTTTCGTTGCCATCTTTCATTTTGATATCCAGCAAAGAAGATAAACGCCCTCCAAATTGCGCAGGCATTTCCCCTTTGTAAATGGTTACATCCTTGATGGCATCTGAATTGAAAGTTGAGAAAAACCCGAGCAGGTGGGAAGCATTGTAAACGGTTGCTTCATCCAGCAAAATGAGGTTCTGATCCGCAGCGCCTCCGCGTACAAAAAAGCCTGAGGATCCTTCTCCGGCAGATTTAATTCCCGGTAAAAGCTGGATGGTTTTCAAAATATCTTTTTCTCCGAACAGTACCGGAACGTCTTTTATCTCATTCATCGATATCCTTTGCATACCAGGCAGGGTATGAGTTACGTCATTTCTTCGGGAGCTGATCACCACTTCATCTAATTGAGTGATACGCGGAGTAAGGAAAATATCTTTTACCCAATCTTTTGTGAGCGAAATCCTGAAAGTATCATTTTGATAACCCGTAAAACTGACAAGAACAACGTAATCATTCTGAGGAACGGTAATAGAATAAAACCCATATCCATTGCTCAATACACTGTAATTGTCATTTCCCTTCAACAGGATCGTTGCGCCAATTAATGTTTCGCCACTTCTCTGGTCCCGGACTGTTCCGCTGATCGTATATTTTTTTTGAGCAAAAGAAAACAAGCTTGTTATCAGGAGTACGACTAAAAGAAATCCGTTTTTCACCAAAGTGGGTTTAAAAATAAATAAGCTTCTGCATTGCAAATTTACTGGTATCACCAGAAATAACTGAATAAAACAGTAATCTGTGAAATTGGTTGCTTCACTGTTTTTCGTTATATTTCCTTCGTGATTTAATTAGCTACGCCGATAAACGGTGATGGTTTTTCAAGATGGCAGCTTCCCTGAAAATATTGATTCTTTTTGCCCAGGTATTTGCTCTTTTAGATATAGTCATCAACATAAAAAGATCATCCTTATGGGCATTATAAAAAGGAAAAATAATTGACCCAAGTTCTTTCTGCTTATAATTACATTTTAAAAAGATCTGTTGGATATGGCCACCAGGCTCATTTTCTTCTTTTATAATACTGCATTCAGCAATATCTTTTAAACGCACAGAATGGATTTTTTTAGTGTTGTCGTTAAAAAATACAACTACATAATTTAAACGATCTATTCCTATTATGTTCTTATTGAACCTTTGCTTATTGTCAATAGTAAGGTCCTGTTCAATGATAAAATCATCAAATTCCTGCAGCAATTTTTTATGTTGTTTTCTTCGGGTCGCCCGCCTTCCCAGGGAAATACTGAAAGCGATGAGCAAAAATCCAATGATAAGAGAAAGTGCGATGATTTCAATAGCATTCATGATAAGAGAAGTTAGGGATTCAATTATTTGAACGGTTAATCATTGATTACGTTCATGATCTTAAAGTCCTTTCTGCCTGATGGTACCATCCAGCTTACAGTCTGGTCTTTTTTAAATCCAATCAGCGCAGTGCCAACGGGAGCCAAAACAGAAACTTTCTTTTGTTTGATATCTGCATGTTGAGGCAAAACGATTTTTACGGTCATTTCACGATTAGTCAGCAAATCTTTGATAACTACAGTTGAATCAAGGCGCACGATATCAGTGGGCAATGTATCGTCTTCTACAATTTGTGCCTTTTTTAATTCTCCTGATAATTTACTGTAATTTTCTTTTTCATTTACCTGCATTCCGTGCAGGTTTTTTACATAGCTGTTCAATATTTCATAATCGGTTCTTGTAAGTATAACCGGTGTTGAGGTTGGGTTAAGGGTTGCGGTTGACATTGTATTAAATTTAATTGATTATTAAAAGATTATTTTTTAGTAGTGATTACTTTAAAGGAGTAAATCCCTTTGAAAAAAAATGAAATTGTATTGAAAAAATGAGAGAAATAACCCCCGTAGCTTATTTAGATAGGTACGGGGAAAATGGTTCTAAGACTTTATTCTTTGAGAAAAAATGAATAAACTCACGATTTATTATAGATGGATTCGCATTATTACACAAAGGGACACAGACAATAGTGCCGCGTTTTAAAATCTCTTTTATGTAATATAATAGCTTCATTCAGCATGAAAATACAAATTAAAACGCAACCGGCAAAATAATAAAAGGCTGAAAACTTAAACAGATGTTAATTCATGAGTGCAATGCCCTCATTCCGAAAGTTTCATGCGTGCATCATGAAAAGATCAATACTTCCGGCTGTTGAAATTTATTAAAACTCCGGGGTTTATATTAACTATTAATTTGGAAGAGGTACATTAAATTCGTTTCGAAATTTCTGTTTTCATTCCTGAATATTTAAAAAGATAATTATGAAAAAATGGATCATACTTTTATTATTACCATTGTTTTTTCAGGCTAAGGCACAAGACCAGGAAGAAAATACCCAGGCAGTTCAACACGGGTTCAGGCCCGAAAAACTTTTTACCGGTGGAAGCGCCAACATTGGATTTGGAAGCGGAAGCACAACGTTGGGAATCACTCCTCAAATAGGATATAGTTTTACCAATTGGCTCGATGCCGGTATCAATTTTAACCTTAATTATTTATCTCAAAGATATTACGTCACCCAGGATAAAGTGAGACAAACTACTTATGGGCCTGGCGCTTTTGTAAGATTATTCCCGGTTAATTTTCTTTTTGCCACCGGGCAGTTTGAGTACAATTCAATTCATGTAAAATCCATTCCGAATGTAGGCCCAGAACAAAAATTCAGTTTGAATGCCAACAGCTTTTTGATTGGGGCTGGTTATGCCGGTGGCCGGGAAAGAGGCGGAAATTCTTATTATTACCTGTCCATCATGTGGGATATTTCCAGCGATCCCAATTCTCCTTACCGCGATCAATATGGAAACTCGAGCCCTGTAATACGCGCCGGTTATAATATTGGCTTGTTTCAAAACCGCTTCAGGAAAAGATATTGATTCTCTTCTCCTGACAAAATACAAATACCGGTTAAAAATGGGTTTACTATAAAATGCCGGATCTGCTTTATTATTATCCTTTTAAAATGGATACTATTTTTCGTTCAAATTATTTTATATTTACCAATCCTTTCCCGGCTGCATTTTGATCCTGTGGAAAATTATTAGCTGTTCCAATTGGAAATACACCCTATGCATTTTTAACCGTTCAATAAATTTTTATGAACAGGCATTGCTTTCTAAAGCCACAAAACTCATTGATTCAAATCGCCTTTGCTTTCTTCTTCCTCTTTTCTGCCTTCAAAAGCATTGGGCAGCCAGGCACTGAAAAAGGCCTGCCTTTTATTACCAACTATGCTGTGGGGAATTCCATAAGCGACCGTGCAAGCTGGAGTGTGATCGAAGGAAATGACGGAAGAATGTATTTTGGAAATCCAACCAACAAAGGAAATATGGTGGAATACGATGGAGTAAACTGGAATAAAATTGCAGCTCCTTATTCTTCACAAGTGGCACGTTGTTTTGACAAAGACAAAAATGGCAGAATTTATTTTGGCGGTTCCGGCGATTTCGGCTATCTCGAAAAAAATAATTTGGGAGAAACAGTGGAACATTCACTTCTCGAATGGATTCCAAAAAACAAACGCGAATTTTTTGACGTCTGGTCTGTAAACGCAACCGAAAATGATGTGTATTTTCTGTCAAGAGAAAGGCTGTTCCGGTTTACCAAAAGCAGTGATGGTAAAAGGGAAAGCTGGGAGATCAAAACCTGGGAACCTCAAACACATTTCATGTACAGTTTTTACCAGGGTAATAATTTGTATGTACATGAACAAAATGTAGGATTGCTTCAAATGCAAAATGACTCACTCGTTTTAATTCCCGGTAGTGAGTTTCTTGGGAAAGACCGTATGCAGGTGATGTTGCCTTACGATGGCAGCGATAATTCCACGAACCATAAAAAGTACCTCCTGGCAACTTTTACACACGGCCTTTATCTTTTTGATGGCAAAAATTTTACTTCTTTCAAAACTTCCGATGATAAAATTTTTACCGGGAACATGGTGTATAAAGGGCTTTTGGTAAAAGATAAATACCTGTTTTCAGTTTTGGGAACCGGTTTGGTTATAATCAACTCCTCAGGAAAAGTCGAACAAATTATCAATCGCGATGCAGGACTGAAAAGCAATATTATTTATGCGCCTTACGCAGATTCTAAAGGGCAGTTGTGGTTAGGCCTTGATGTGGGAATAGCACGGATGCAATACAACTCGCCGTTTACTATTTTCAATTCTCAAAATGGGGTTAGGACTGCTGTGTTATCAATGATGCGTGCGCCGGATGGCAATTTGTACGCCGGCACACAAAATGGCTTGCTGCATTATAACCCATCTTCCAATCGTTTTGACCAGGTAAATGAAATCCCCAAAAACCAGGTTTTTGCTTTGTTGGCAGATAGAAAAAATTTATTGGTGGGCGGCGGCGGATTATTTTTAATAAAAGATGGCAAAGTAATTATGGTTCAGCCTTCCGTGGCCAATAATCTCAATGTGTCCAGTTTGGTTATTTCCAATAAGTACCCTGATTTATTATATACGGGAACTTCTTTTGGAATTGCCCTTTTTGAGCGTAATCCATCAGGCGAAAAAGGCTGGAATTACCGGGGTTACCTACCCGGAATAAAAGGAGGAGAATTTCACAAAATGGAAGAAGATGCCGAAGGAAATCTGTGGGCAATTTCACGAAATTCTATTTTATACAAAATTACCCCTTTATTTGACGCTTCAGGTAATCCTGATATTTCAAAATTCAAAATAAATGATGCTTCCAACAACAATAAGGGCGATGCTTCAAAAATCAATGGGCTATTCAAACTGAATGGCAGAATATATTTCACATCTGATTCCTCAACTTATACTTTTAATTCCCGGACTAACCATTTTGAGAAGGCGCCGTTCCAGGGAATAAAAAATTATGCTGCTACCCAGGATACCACCACGGGCAAAATATGGCTCAGGGAAATTGTAGGTGACAGTTCAAAATCAATAATTGCTACTCCAAAGCGCGGTGGCGGTTATCAATTGGACTCAACCAGTTTGTTACCCATCTCTTCTGAAAACATCGGCGGGGTTTACCCAGATATGAACCAAACTGCCTGGTTTTCTACTTCAGATGGAATTATCCATTTTGATGAAAAGCAAAAAGTGAATGTTAATGAGCCCTACCGTGCGCTCATCAGCAAAATCAGTTCCGACACATTTCGACTGAATCCCAATATGGCCGCCGCAAACCCTGCAGAAATAAAATTCAACCGAAGGTCATTACGATTCGAATACGCTGCTCCATTTTATGAACAGGAAGATAAAACCCAATACCAAACCTGGCTTGAAGGTTTCGAAAAAACGTGGAGCGACTGGGGGAAAAATACTTATAAAGAGTATACCAACCTTTCCGCAGGTAAATATGTTTTCCATGTAAGGGCAAAAAATATTTATGGGAAGATCAGTGAAGCGGCAATGTTTCCTTTAACCATTCTTCCACCGTGGTATGCCACCTGGTGGGCTTATTTGTTGTATGCAATAATAGCAATTCTTCTTATTTATTTATTCATTAAATGGCGGACAAGGCAACTGGAAGAAAAACATAAACAACTTGAAGCAACGATCAAAGAAAGGACTGCCGAATTGAGTGATAAAGTAAAAGAGCTTGCAGTGATCAACAGTGTACAGGAAGGACTGGTGGCACAACTAAATATTAATTCCATTTATGAACTGGTTGGCGAAAAGATACGCGACCTTTTTGATACACAGGTAGTGGTCATTCGCAGTTACGATCATGAAAATCAAATAGAAGAATTTAATTATTGTATTGAAAAAGGCGAAAGGTTGAACATACCTCAAAGACCATTTGACGATTTTACCAATTATATTATCGAAACAAAAAAACCAATATTGGTCAATGAAAATTTTGAAAGTTTTATTTCTAAATTTTCTGATGAAAAAAATTTAGAAGGCGAGGCGCCGAAGTCTGCTGTTTTCGTACCAATGATGCATGTAGGAATTGTTACAGGAAATATTAGCCTTCAAAATGTAGATCATGAACATGCTTTCACAGAATCGGATGTAAACCTCCTTACCACATTAGCCAATAGTATGAGCGTCGCCCTGAAAAGCGCTCATCTCTTTGATGAAACTTCCCGCCTGTTAAAAGAAACAGAACAAAGAACCGCAGAACTGGGCGTGATCAACAGCGTTCAGGAAGGACTGGTAGCGCAATTGGATATTCAATCCATTTATGATTTGGTGGGCGAAAAAATCCGCGAGATTTTCAGCGCCCAGATTATTGATATCGTCATTTATAATAAGAAAAGGAACGAAATAGAAGACAGGTATGCGTTTGAGAAAGGAGACAGAACTTTATTGGGCGCAAGAGAACCGCTCGGATTCAGAAAGCATATTATTGAAACCCAGCAGGTGATGGTGATCAATGAGGATATGCCAAGAAAAAGTAAAGAATACGAGAGTTATGTAACCATTGGTGAATATCCTAAATCAGCAGTGTTTGTCCCGATGATCACCAACGGAGAGATCACCGGAATCATCAGCCTGCAAAATCTTGACCATGAACATGCTTTCTCCCCTGCTGATGTAAACCTGTTGGTGACATTGGCTAATAGTATGAGCGTGGCATTGAAAAGCGCCGGACTCTTTGACGAAACCAATCGTTTATTAAAAGAAACCGAACAAAGGAATGCAGAATTAGCAGTGATTAATTCTGTTCAGGAAGGCCTTGTTGCTCAAATGGACATCAATTCGATTTATAATCTGGTAGGCGAAAAAATCCGGGAAATATTTAACGCACAGGTGATCGATATTGTAACGTATGATGCCCGGGAAAATATAATTGAAGACCGGTATGCTTATGAAAAAGGTGATCGCACTTTGCTCGGTCCAAGAGAACCAAAAGGTTTCCGCAAATATGTGATCAACACCGGCGAAATGCTGCTGCATAATGAAAATGTAGGGCGCGCCATGAACGAATTTGGAAATAAAATCCTGATTGGAGAAGTTCCCAAATCACAAATTTATGTTCCATTGATTTCAAGCGGAAAAGTAAATGGAATTATCAGCCTTCAAAACCTCGATCATGAGCATGCATTTTCAGAATCGGATGTAAACCTGTTGAAAACATTGGCCAATAGTATGAGCGTGGCTTTGGAAAGCGCACGCCTTTTTAATGAAACCAATCGCCTCTTAAAAGAAACCGAACAGCGAAATGCAGAACTGGCGGTCATCAACAGCGTCCAGGAAAGCCTGGTAGCACAAATGGATATGCATGCTATTTACTTGTTAGTTGGTGAAAAAGTGCGCGAAGTATTTAATGCGCAGGTGATAGACATCACCACTTACGATCAGAAAACCGGCTTTATTGAAGACAAATATGCCTATGAAAAAGGAGACCGTACCATGCTGGGACGAAGAAAACCCACCGGCTTCCGAAAGCATGTTATTGATACCGGCCAAATGTTGGTAATCAATAAAGACATGGAAAAAGAAAGACCGAAATATGATAATTCAGTAATTTATGGACAGGCCTCAAAATCAATGGTGATGGCGCCTTTGATGTCAGGAGGAAAAGTAAATGGTGTGATCAGCTTGCAAAATCTGGACCTTGAAGATGCGTTTTCAGATTCGGATATCAGTTTATTATCCACTTTGGTAAACAGTATGAGTGTGGCTTTGAAGAGCGCACGGCTATTTGATGAAACCAACAGATTGTTGAAAGAAACCGAACAAAGAACCGCAGAGCTCGCGGTGATCAACAGCGTGCAGGAAGGACTTGCCAATGAGCTTGATATTACTGCCATCTACAATCTTGTCGGGGACCGGGTTCAAAAATTATTCGACGCACAGGTACTGATCATTGCCGGCTTCGATCTTGAAAAGAAAACGGAACATTTTAATTATGCAATTGAAAATGGAAAAAAAATTAAGGTAGCAGCGCGGCCAATTAATCATTTGCGCGAATTATTGATCACCGAAAAACATACCATTCATATTGAAACAGAAAAGCAGGCAAGGGAAAAGTATGGGTTAGAAGCAATTGATAGGACACAAATGCCAAAATCATTGTTATTTGTTCCTTTACTGTCAGGCAATGAAGTAAAAGGCTATGTCAGCATTCAAAATGTAGATACTGAGTATGCTTTCACTGATTCAAATGTCAGATTATTGGAAACCCTTGCCAACAGCATGAGCGTGGCATTAGAAAATGCCCGTCTTTTTGATGAAACCAACCGTTTATTAAAAGAAACCGAACAAAGGACTGCAGAGCTCGCTGTTATTAACAGCGTTCAGGATGGTCTGGTGCGGGAAATGAATATGGATGCCATATATGAATTAGTTGGAAAAAGATTGTGTGAATTATTCCCTGATACGCAAACTCTGGTTATCAGAACTTTTGATCACTCCAAAGATTTGGAGAATTGGCAGTATGCGATCGAGAAAGGCATCAGGCTTTATAGTGAACCAAGAGTAGTAAACTGGCTAAACAAACTGTTGATTGCAAACAGAAAGCCAGTTCTTATTAATGAAAATTTCCTCGCCATAGCAAAAAAACAAGGCGGTATAAATGTGTCAATCGGCGAAGTGCCGAAATCTGTAATTTTCGTTCCAATGATTGTAGGTGAAGTGGTTAAAGGATCTGTAAGCCTTCAAAACGTGGATAAAGAAAATGCCTTCAGTGAATCTGATTTGCGTTTGCTGACCACTCTTACCAATAGTATGAGCGTGGCATTGGAAAATGCGCGTTTGTTCGACGAAACAACGCGTTTGCTGGCAGATGCAAAACAAAGAGCTTCTGAATTAACAACAGTGAATAATATCAGCAAAGCCCTTGCTTCACAATTAAATCCTAATGAACTGATTCAATTTGTGGGTGATCAGTTGCGTGATCTTTTCAACGCCAACATTGTCTATCTGGCATTATTAAATAAGAAAAATAACATTATTTATTTCCCTTATCAATATGGCGATAACATGACGCCAATGAAATTAGGAGAAGGCCTCACTTCGACTATTTTATTAAAAGGAGAGCCACTTCTTGTCAATAAAGATGTGGAGGAATTAAGGGCTCAGCTTGGAGTATCACGCATTGGCATTGCAGCCGCTTCTTATATGGGAGTTCCTATTCCTGTGGGAGATGAAAACATTGGCGTATTAAGCGTGCAAAGCACCGAGCAGGAAAACCGTTTTAATGAAAACGACCAGCGACTCTTAAACACCATTGCTTCTTCTGTGGGCGTGGCATTGCGAAATGCCCAGCTTTTTGAAGACGTGGAACAGGCAAAAATGGAAGCCGAAAAAGCAAGTAAGGTTGCTGAAAAAGCCAATGAAGCAAAGAGTGCATTTCTTTCCACTGTTAGTCATGAATTGAGAACTCCACTCACTTCCGTTTTGGGTTTTGCCAAGATCATCAACAAGCGTTTGAACGATAAAATCTTTCCGGCAATAGATCAAAATGATCCAAAAACTGAAAAGACAGTCCACCAGATCAATGAAAATTTGCAGGTCGTGATTTCTGAAGGAGAAAGATTGACGCACCTGATCAACGATGTGTTGGATCTTGCCAAAATCGAAGCCGGCAGAATGGAATGGAACCAGGAAAATGTTTCTCTTGCTGAAGTTGCCGAAAGAGCCATTTTAGCCACCACTTCGCTTTTCGATCAAAAGAAAATTGATTTGGTCAAGGAAATCGACAACAACATTCCGGATATTATCGGTGATGCTGATAAACTGATCCAGGTAGTGATCAACCTGTTTTCAAACGCCGTAAAATTCACCGAACAGGGTGCAGTTACTTGTAAAGTTTTTCAAAAAAATAATGAAGTAATTGTAAGTGTTTCCGACACAGGAATTGGAATTGCTGAAGAAGATTATGGAGCTGTTTTTGAACAATTTAAACAGGTTGGCGGCGATACATTGACTGATAAGCCAAAAGGAACCGGCCTCGGATTGCCAATCTGTAAAGAAATTGTAGAGCATCATGGTGGCCGCATTTGGGTGGAAAGTGAAATAGGAAAAGGAAGTACTTTTTCTTTCGCGATTCCATTTATTCCTTCAGAACACAAAAAGCAGAAAAAGCAAAAACCAATTCATTTGGATGAACTGGTAAAACAATTGAAAGAACAAGTGGGTTTTTCAAAATTAAAAATGAACGGGAACCCGGCATCCATCCTCGTCGTCGATGATGACGATTCCATTCGGTCCCTGCTGGAACAGGAACTAAGCGAAGGCGGGTATTTAATTGAACAGGCAACGAATGGAAAACAAGCTTTGGAATGCATCCGCAAAAACCGGCCCGACCTGATCATCCTTGATGTGATGATGCCGGAAATGAATGGATTTGATGTGGCCGCAATTTTGAAAAATGACCCGCAAACTATGGATATTCCCATTATTATTTTGTCTATCATCCAGGATAAGGCAAGAGGTTTTAGAATCGGCGTTGACCGTTATCTGACCAAGCCGATTGATACTGCGCAATTGTTCCAGGAGGTGGGAAATTTATTGGAACAGGGAAAATCAAAAAGAAAAGTGATGGTAGTGGATGAAGACAGTGAAGCCGTTCGATCACTTACAGATGTATTGCAGACAAAAGGCTACCAGGTGGTGGAATCCGACGGAAAAGAATTGGTAAAAAACGCGATTGACACACAGCCCGACATCATCATTTTAAATTCAATTTTTTCCGGCAAACAGGAAATTGTAAAAACATTGCGCTTTGAAAAAGGATTGGAAAATGTGTTGTTTTTTATTTATCAGTGAAAAGGAATAAATGAAAAGTAAAAAATAAAAAGTGAAAAATCAGTAAACCAACAAATAAGGAGCATTTTTATTTTATAACAAACCACAAACCACAAACCACAAACCACAAACCACAAACCATGGAACAAAAACTTTTAATTGTAGATGATGAGGCGCATATCAGGATGTTACTTGAGCAAACGTTGGAAGAACTGGAGGATGAAGGAGTAGATTTTTATTCCGCGCAAAATGGGGAAGAAGCATTTGAGATCATCAAAACTGAAAAGCCTCAATTGGTTTTTCTCGATGTGATGATGCCAAAAATGAACGGCATGGAAGTTTGCAGAAAAGTAAAAAAAGAATTGGAACTGAATGAAGTTTTTATTGTGTTACTTACCGCCAAAGGGCAGGAACTGGATCGCCAAAAAGGCCAGGAAGTGGGCGCTGATCTTTATATGACCAAACCTTTCGACCCGGAAGTAATACTGGATAAGGCAAAGGAAATTTTGGGTTTGTAAATTTTTTTCAGAAAAACAGAAGAAATAATGGCCAAACTTAGTTTGAAAAATATCTTAAGCAAGGACAATGATAATATCAATCTTGTCAATTCTTTAGTCAGCGAAATGAATGCGCCGGTTTCTGTTGAAGACAATAGCGGCAAAATTATTTTTTCCGTAGAGACAGGTCATGACCTGTCTCTACCATTTCAATTTCCTATTATTTTAGAAAATGAAACATTGGGTTGGGTAAAAGGAAATGAAAAGGCTTCTCTCCTTGCTGAGGTTTTATCCCATTTTTTAAAGAAAGAATTGGAAAGAAAAAAACTGGGAACCGAAGTTTTAAATTTGTACCAGGAGATCAACCTGATCTTTAATTTCTCTGACAAGCTGGCTCAAACCATTGGCGCCACTGATATTGCGAGGATTACTTTAGACGAGGCAGCGCATGTTATTAAATCAAAAAGTGGTGTGGTGGTATTGTGGGATGAAGAAAAGAAACGCCTGAAAGTAGAAGCCTCAAAAGACCAGTTATTTTTTGATGAAGAAAAAATAAATAGCCAATTGCCGCTGTTGATTGATATTATTTTAAGCGGCCAGTCTGAAATTCTCAGCGATATTTTGGCCCTGCAAAATGCAGGAATTGTTTCTATGGAAATAAAATCTGTTATTTATTCGGCACTGAAAGTAAAGCACCGGATCATGGGAGCAATTATTCTTGCCGGCAATGAAGCGGATAAATACACGGCAGGTTCATTGAAATTATTGACTACGCTTGCCCTGCAATCTTCATCGGCAATTGAAAGTTCTTTATTATACGAAAAAAATATTCGCGAAGCGCAGGAAAAAGAGGCGGCGATGCGCAAAATATTTGATGCCACCGAAAAATTTGTTCCTTATCAATTTTTAAAATCTCTCGGCCACGAATTAATAACGGATGTAAAACTGGGCGACCAGGTAGAAAAAATTGTGACCGTACTTTTCACCGACATCCGAAATTATACCAGCCTTTCAGAACTGATGACGCCGGAAGAAACTTTTGGATTTATTTGTTTGTTCAATGCCCGGATGGGCCCGATCATCCGCAAGCACAATGGATTTATCAATCAGTACCTCGGCGATTCCATCATGGCCATTTTCCCTCTGAATGCCTCTGATGCGCTTCTTGCTGCAATTGATATCCAGCAGGAAATTCAGAATTTCAATAAAATAAGGAAGGAAAAAAATAAATCCGAAATTCAGATTGGTGTGGGAATGCACACAGGTCCGCTGATCATGGGCATCACGGGCGATTATGACCGTATGGATGCCTGCACGATTTCTGACACGGTGAATACCGCTTCGCGGGTGGAAAGCCTTACCAAACATTATAAAGCCAGAATTTTATTGAGCGATGCAAGCCTTCACCAGATAAAAAATAAAGAGGATTTCCATCTTCGCAATCTGGGTTTTGTGCAGTTGAAAGGCAAGCATCATTCCATTAATATTCACGAGTGTTTTAGTTGTGATAAAGGAAGAATTTTAGAAAATAAATTGAAAACGCTTTCCCTTTTTAATGAAGGAGTATCTTTTTACCTGGATAAAGATTTTGAGCGGGCCAACGAGTCTTTTAAAAAAGTAGCAGAAATGGATCCGGAGGATTGTACCGCACATTTTTTTTACAACGTTTCCAGTGAAATCCTCGAATCGGGCCTTCATGAAACCAGGGCAGGGGTTATAGAAATGAATGAAAAATAATTGGTATAATGTAAAATAAAAATTCGTGTTATAAATTCGTTTACTATTTGAGATGGGACACAGTCTTTACCGGATCAAAGCCACACTTCCTTTTTTAAAAACCGGCTTCCCTAAATAATCGATTCCTTTTGCCATCCAAACATAGACATCTGGATCCTGGGGCGATCCTTTAAAAGTGCCGTCCCAGCCTTGCTTCTGAATATTGGTTGAAAAAACCAATTCGCCGCGCCGGTTATACACTTTAAAATAATACATTTCCCTGATGCCAATCGGGATTGGCCGGAAAATATCATTTATTCCATCCCCATTGGGCGTAAAGGCATCCGGAACATATAAATCAGGCAATACTTTATAAACCATCACATTTATAGAATCCTCTGCTGTGCAGCCTGCCAGGCTTTTCACCTGTAACCTATATTTCTGGCTTTCAGTTAAGATGGCGACGGGCGAATTAATATTTGGATTGTTCAGGCCTGTTGAAGGAGTCCATAAATAAAACTGTGCGCCGGTTCCGTTCAACTGTAAGGGCTGGTTTACTACAATGGCAGTGTCGGCAGGGCCGGCATCAGCCACTAATTTCTCTACTGTGATTTTCACAGTGGCAAATGCCGGTTTAGGGCACCCTAATACATCATTGACCTGTAAAAGATAATTGACAGATTCAGAAGGTGAAGAAAGAGGATTACTGATTTCAGGGTTATTCAAAAAAGTAGAAGGTGTCCAATGGTAAATACTTCCCCCGCTTCCCTGCAATTGAATGGAATTTCCAAAACAAATGGTAGTATCATTCACAGCCCTGGCATTGGGATAGGGAACTGTCTTTACTCTGATGTTAGCAGCAGTGCTGCACTTGCCAATGCTTGAAATCAAATGATAAGTTGTATTTTGAGCAGGAACTACCTGGGCATATTTTGCGGTATCATTTAAAATGGTATTGGACGGAGACCATAAATAATGAAGCCCGTTACTTATGGGATTCAGCCGGGCAGTATCTGTCAGGCAAATGGTAGTATCGGCGATCAAACTTAGGCTGACTTTGTTCACCACATTCACAAAAACAGAATCCGTACCAATACAACCGCGGCTTTCATTTAAAGTGGCATAATACATCGTCGGTGTTTTCGGGCTTACCAAGGGTGTAAAACTGGCCGTGTTATTTATATTGTAATCCGGCGTCCAAGAGATATTTCCCTGGCCAATGGCTGTTAGTTGCAATGTATCAATATTGCAGATGAGCGTATCATTGTTCAATGTAAAATCAGGTTGAGTTTTGATTGGGATTGTCTTAGTTATCGTTTTGCTACAACCTTTGCTGTTTCCCACTTTCAGCCGGACATTATAATTGCCGGCCTGCGAATAAATATAGCTGCTGTTTTTGGCATTCGAAGAATCTCCGCTTGTAGAAGCATCTCCAAAATCCCATGACCAACTATTTACTGATCCAAAATTGGTAGTGGTTTGATCAGAAAAAAATATGGTAGAATTAATGCATTTCCCATCACTGTTGAATGCGGGATAAAATCCCGGATAAATTTTTAAGATCTGTGTAGTGGAATCAGAGCAGTTTTGCCCGCGATTGACTACCAGTTTATAGACAAATATGCCGGTATCCGTATAAACATGATTGGGGGTCTTTAAAGTGGAAGTATTATTGGGTGATTTGAGATCTCCAAAATCCCAGTCAAATGTAGTATTGAGCGGGGAAGTATTGTCATTTTTAAAAACTACATTAAAACTGTCGCAAACTACCGGTTTAGGATCAAGGCGCGCCCCGGCAAAATCACAATCGGTAACATTGATGATAAAATCTTTTCGATGTGCATTCAGAAGAACGCCGTTTCTGTACGAATAAACGACTACTCCTAAAACATATTTCCCTACCCGTGGGGCAATGCCGCTTACAATGCCTGTATGGGAATCTATAACGGCTTCATTGCCTAAGGGAGAAGAAGGGTCAAACCCATTAATATAATTTACCGGATTATAGGGAGGAGGAGCCGGGTTGGCATTTTTATCATCCCTGAAGTCGCCACCATCATAGGCGGGGGCAAAATCATACACCAAAGAATCTTTGTCAGCATCAGTGGCTTCATAAAATAATTGAAAAGGTTTGCCTGCACAGATCACGTCTATGCTCGTGGAAAATTCGGGGGAACTGTCTTTATATTTTGCCGGTGGAATACTGCAGGTAAAAGTGGAACCTGTGGAGCTGCCATTAAAATTGGTTATATTTTCAATGTTATCCACGCGGCAGCAAGTTTGGTAAGTAGCCGTATATCCTTTCTGATTATCGGGCAGGTCAACCTGGAATTGAAAAATCCCAACGTGATAGTTCAGGTTAGGTGCATTGCTTATGCAGGGAGGAAATTTATTGATCTTTACTGAAGATTCCGAGTCTATTTGAACAATGAAGTAGGGATTTGGCCCATCAAATTGTTTTCCATCATCATTATTAAATATGCCGATATATACCTCTGTTGGCATTTTCGCAGTATTGGGCGGGACATTCTGATCCCTGAAAATTCTGAGTGTAATTAAATAACTGCTAGTATTGGCCGAGGCCCCTTTTCCCAGATATTGATAGATCATTTCACCACCAATTATATGATGGGCATCGCATAGGAAAACAGCGAGCAAAAGGGCTATTATCAGCAATGCTTTTTTCATAAAGAAAGAAATTGCAAATTACCTTTTTATAATCGAATAAACAGTTGCGAAAGATGCTTTGCTACTAAATCTTTTCAGGAAAGTCCATCTAAAAAGTTTTTCAGATAAGAATTGGATAATTCTTCTTCTTCCCACATACCCATATGTGCGGATTTTTGAAGAATATGAACGACAGATACAGCAGGAAGATGGCATTGTTGAAGTGAAGCCTGCAGCGGAACAGATGTATCGTACTTGCCGATAATAAAAAGTACCGGCTTTTCAAATGTTTTTAAAACAGAAGTCCTGTCGGGCCTCCGGATCATCCCTTCATAATATTGGATCAGGGCTTCAGCAGAAATATCTTTTGCGAGGTCAAATAGTTGCCCGGTTAATTCCGGTTTTTCCTTTTTGGTTTCTTCATAAAATAAATTTGGAATTGAAGTTTTTAAAAATGGTTCACTCCCATTTTTTTTAATGAAATCAATTCCTTTCTTTCGCGTTAATATTTTTTCATCATTATCTGCAAAAGCAGAAGAATGGAAAAGACCGAATGAATTCAAAAGTTGCGGATATTTCTCAGCAAAAGCAAGCGTAATATAGCCGCCCATGCTATGGCCAATCAAAGAAAACTTTTCATTGTTTTTAAATTCCCCGCCGGCAATAGCTTTTAATACTTCCGCATAATCTTTTATTAAAACTTCTCCATCGAGCATTTCAGAATCACCGCTGCCAGGCAGGTCAGGAATGATCAGGAGGTTATTTTCTTTTAGCGAATCAATCTGTTTATTCCAAATATTTCCATTTTCTGCAAAGCCATGTACCAGCATAACCGGTTTGCCTTTGCCTTCTTTACGGTAAAATACATTTTTATTTCGATAGCGAAAGCTATTCATCGGTTTACTTTTTCCCTAAGTTAAAAATTAAACTTCTGAAAATCAAAAGA
>JBIQMJ010000002.1:0-43145 GCA_044463445.1 Segetibacter koreensis | reverse complement strand
AAATGGAATATGATGTTTTTCGAGCGCTTCACGGTATCCCTGTAATCTTTCTTTTGTAATAGACAAGTATGGGGAACTTGTAAGATGGGCGATCTTTTTAAATCTCTGGTAAATTAAATGTTCTGTAGCCTGGAATGCGCCCATGCGGTTGTTGGCGGTTACCTTGTGCGTATCAATTTCATCGGTGATCCTGTCAAAAAAAACAATAGGCAATCCTTTTTCGTGCAAATCTTTCAGATAAGAAAGATCAACGGTTCCGCTGGATAGCGAAATTAATAATCCATCCACCGAACGTGAAGCGTGGTGCATTACATTTACTTTTTCTCTTTCTTCTGATTCGTGGCTTTGGGTTATAATAACGTGGTAGCCACGGTTGTAGGCGATCGATTCAATTCCATTGATCGCCTGTGAAAAAAAGTTATTGGCAATTTCACTTACTACAACCCCAATGACCCGGCTTCTTCTTTCCTTTAAACTTAACGCGATTGGATTAGGACGATAATTAATTTTTTCCGCGTATTCAAGAACTATCTTTTTTGTTTCTTCACTGATCTCATAGCTTCCCCTTAATGCACGGGAAACCGTTGAAGTGGAAAAGTTCAATGCTTTGGCAATATCTTTTATGGTAACCGTATCAAATCTCATAATCAAAAATTCATAAAGTATTTTTTAAAAAACTGCTTAAAAGTATCTGGTAACAGATGGGCTTGCTTTATTGCAAAATTGAAGATGTTACCGGAAAACTATTTGATAAAAATACATTTATTGTTTTAAATCTTTTCCGGCCAAATCTTTTTAAAAACGGGATTGTTCCATCTTCCCTTAATTCAAAATATTCATCACGTAACTGTTTACTTTAATAAAATAATATTTTTAGAAAAAATATTCTAATTCTTTTTCTGCGGATTAAAAAATACTTTGGTCAGAATACATTAAATTGTGTTATGTTTTCCGGGTCTATTTTTCTTCATTATTGATGTAAGCAATCCGTATGAATAATAAGGGTGGTTCTGATAAACAAACTGAAGACGAAACTGGCAGCCATTCGCCTGCAACAGGCGTACCGCGTAGATTAGGCGATTTTACAACTTCTTCTTCTGTACTGAAACTTATCCCACTTTCAATAGTCATTGGAGGGTTCGGAGCTATTATAGCGCTTGTGCTTCTTGATCTTATAGCCCTTATCACCAATCTCCTGTATTACCAGCGTTTTGATTTTGAACTTGTTTCTCCAAGAAATAATACGATTGGATGGTGGGCGGTTTTGATCCCTATGGCTGGTGGGCTTATTGTTGGCTTTATGGCCCGCTACGGTTCCGAACGCATTCGCGGGCATGGTATTCCGGAAGCCATGGAAACCATTTTGGTTGGAGGGAGCAAAGTAGAGCCGAAATTGACAATTCTGAAACCTATTGCCAGCGCCATAAGCATTGGTACCGGCGGCCCATTTGGCGCGGAAGGGCCAATAATCCTGACCGGGGGTGCTGTGGGATCTGTATTGGCTCAATTCCTTAGCCTGACAGCAATTGAACGCCGCAGCCTGCTCGTGGCCGGCGCAGTGGCTGGGATGAGTGCGGTGTTTGGAACTCCGATTGCTGCCGTTATTTTGGGCGTGGAATTGCTCTTGTTTGAATGGAAACCACGATCTTTTATTCCTGCTGCCATTGCAAGCATTGTGGCTGACGCAGTAAGGCATTTGTTTGTTCAGCAAGGCTGGATGCACGCTGAACCACTTTTTCCGGTGGGGAAAATGCAGGAACTGGCTGCAAGTGGTCTCTTCGATGCATTGATATTAGGAGTGGTTTGTGGCTTCATGGCATGGGCGCTTACCAAAGCAGTGTATGGTGCAGAAGATGCCTTTCGCAGGCTTCCCATTCATTGGATGTGGTGGCCGGTAATAGGCGGGTTTATTGTAGGCGTTGGTGGTGTTATTGAGCCGCATGCTTTGGGAGTTGGCTATGATACTATTGCCGATGAACTGGCCGGAAATATTGCCGTAACTACATTAATAAGCATTTTTGTGGTTAAGCTAATTATTTGGGCAGTAGCTTTGGGTTCCGGAACAAGTGGCGGTATTCTTGCACCCATCCTGATAATGGGAGCAGCTCTTGGAGGATTGTTAGGATTAATTTTTCCCGGTAAAATTCCTTCAGAATGGGCGCTTTTGGGAATGGCCGGCGCTCTTGCCGGAGTGATGCGATCACCTTTCACTTCTGTTATTTTTCCTATCGAACTCACGCATAGCACCAATTTATTTCTTCCTCTTTTAATAACCGTTACGCTGGCACACCTTATTAGCGTACTTATTTTGAAACGTTCCATTCTTACGGAAAAGGTGGCTCGCCGCGGTTTTCATGTTTTGCGGGAATATGCCGTAGAGCCGTTGAAAGTTTTATTTGCAGAAGATGTGATGTCCACTGATATTTTAACCATTCCTACCGGAACTACCCTGCTGGCCGCAGAAGAAATGATTAAAACCCGGAATCATTTGCGCAAACAACGTTTGCTTCCCATTGTTAACCAGGAGGGAATTATTTTAGGTGTCATTTCCTGGCAGGATATTTTACAAAAGGCTTTACAGGGCAACCTTTCAGGGAAGGTGGATGATTATATGATAAAAGATATTATTACTACTTATCCCGAAGAATCACTGCGCTCCATAGCAGATATTATGGCGGCCAATCGTGTGGGAGTTCTTCCGGTAGTTGATCGTTATCAGAAAGGAAAACTCCGCGGATTAATTACTCAATACGAACTATTGACTGCACGCGATCGTATTTTACAGGAAGAAAGAAAACGGGAAAGGATCTTAAAAATGTGGCCGGTTTACTGGTACGGAAATCATGTCAATCATGCAAATCAACTTTCTTCACCCCATCACACCGGTGAGGTAAAAGAGTCCGGGAAACCTGACCAGTGAATAAAGAAATTATTCAGATTCTTTACAGTGAACAAATCTTACCAGGACATGCAGCTAAATTTCATTTAATTTTATCCATGAAATTTTTGATCTGAATGTGAATAAATTTTAAATAAAAAATTTAAAATTCAATTTCTTTTATATTACCGGATCAATTTTTTCAAAAGATTTTTTCTTCAATTTTTTTTAATTCAGATTGTATGCATTTTAAAAAAATAGTCTTTGTCTTTTTGATATTTACGCTGGCATGTAACCAACATATCCAGGAAGGTTTACAAAAAGGAAATGATGATCTTCCACAAACAATCAGTTTTTCATTGAAGGGCAAAACGCCGTTGGTGTATTCAACTGCAGAAAATACCAATGAAAGGCTTTCACTGAGCGATTCTCTGACGTTTGAAGATCACCCTCAGCCACTGGAAACAGAGGTTTGTGTGTTTGTTGATCCTGTCCACCAATTTCAAACTATGACTGCCTTTGGTGGTGCGATCGTTGATGCATCTGCTGAAACCTTTGCCAAATTACCAAAAGGAAAACAGGATGAAATTTTGAATGCCTATTATGATACTTCCGATGGAATAGGATACAATATGGTGCGCACCAATATTAATAGCTGCGATTTTTCAGGCGAAAGTTATACCTATATAAAAGATTATGATAGTGTATTAAGCACTTTTTCGGTGAAACATGATGAGCAATTTAAAATTCCCTTGTTGAAAAAGGTAGATGAAAAATTAGGTGGAAAAATGTTACTGTTTGCATCTCCATGGAGCCCTCCGGCATGGATGAAAACTAACGATGATATGCTTCATGGTGGTAAACTCAAAAAAGAGTATTATCAATTATGGGCGGATTATTTTGTGAAATTTATCAACACTTACGAAAAACTCGGCATTCCCATTTGGGGAGTATCTGTTCAAAATGAACCGATGGCCACTCAGCGTTGGGAGTCTTGTATTTATAGCGCAGATGATGAAAGAGAATTTATAAAAAATGATTTGGGGCCGGCATTTGCAAAAAATAATTTGAGCGATAAAAAAATAATTGCATGGGATCATAACCGCGACCTGATGTTTCAAAGAGCAAGCGTTATTTTAAATGATCCCGATGCGGCGAAATATGTTTGGGCAATTGGGTTTCATTGGTACGAAACCTGGACAAAATCCGAGCCTCTTTTTCAAAATGTGAACCGTGTAAGAGAAGCTTTTCCCGGTGTGAATTTAATGTTTACCGAAGGTTGTAAAGAGAATTTTGATTTTGATAAAATCCATGACTGGAGCCTGGGTGAACTATATGGAAATAATATTATTCATGATCTCAACAATGGAATCACTGCCTGGACAGACTGGAATATTTTATTGGACCAGCATGGAGGACCAAACCATGTGGGCAATTTTTGCTTCGCTCCGTTGATCGCTAATGTAAATACCGGCGAGGTTTTTTATACAAACGAATATTATTACATAGGGCAGTTTTCCAAATTTATCAGGCCGGGTGCCCGAAGGGTAAGCGCTTCATCTAATCGTGCTTTTTTGCAAACTACCTCTTTCATTAATGCCAATGGAAAATTAGTGGTGGTCGTATTGAATAGAACAGATAATGCTATTCCCTATCATCTGTGGATTCAGGGAAAATGGGCGCAGGTAAATTCCAAAGCCCACAGTATTTCAACAATTGTTATTTGATTTTTACCCGCATTGTGCAGGCCACCAATTCTATTGAGGTAAATTTTGACTGTAAATTTTTATTTTTTCTGAAAGGCTCATTCGGGCAAACCTTGGAGAAGGGGAGGGAAGGCATTTCCCGTTAATGGTTTCAGGAAATAATTTTAAAAAAACCTTCTCTACAAATTTGCTGGTGAAAAAAACGGATTCAATATTTTTATTTTGAAGATTTTTTTTAATGGCTTTATCGTTGTATTCTACAATTTCAAGATTACTGTCTGTATTATTATTACCTTTTCTTTTTACCCTTAAAAAAATATCAGCAATACCAATTCCATGCTTTTCAAAAAGCTTTTGTTTTTCCGATTTTGTGTTTAACTCTACCTCGTAAACACCTGAGATAATTTTCCAAAACTGATTTCTCTTTGTTCCATAAAACCATTCTTCTTCAGAAAGTATTTTATGCGTGATTTCTTTTCCGGGAAAACTGCCAACAATAATGACTGTGGTGTTTTGGGGTATGAATGCTTTAAAGGGGTGAACCTCAATTTCCTCCATTTCGACTATATTTTTGAAAGTGCTTTAATATCTGATATTTCCAATACATTTTTGTGATACCCCTTGACAACTGCGTTGATCATTGCCCTGCCCACTTCCTGCAAGGTCAGAACATTTTTGGGCGAAATGAATTTTACCACTTTCACCAGGATTTTGACGATTGATTTCCAGTTTTTCTGGTCGGTAAAGGGCTGCATAATTCCGGGGCGGAAATTGTATTCTGCCTTAAAACCAAGATGTGCCAGGTCGTTCTCTGTTTTGCCTTTTACGCGGGCCCACATCATTTTTCCTTTTTCGCTGCTATCTGTTTTAGCGCCTGAAACGTAGGTAAAAACTATTTCCGGGTTTAGTGAAAGAATTGTTTTGGCAAATGCAATCGTGGTATCGTAAGTAAGATATCTGTAATCCTGTTCATTTTTACCAATGGAAGAGACGCCTGCGCAAAAAAAGCATCCATCATACCCTTTCAATTTTTCATTAAATTGATCCAGCTTGAAAAAATCAGGAACAATTAATTCCTGGAGCTTGGGATGCTGCATTTCATAATGTCTTCGTGAAATGATAAGGATCTCAGATACTTTTTCATTTTGCAAACATTCAAATAAAATCCCTTCACCTACCATTCCGGTAGCGCCTGTGATGATCACTTTTATCTGAAACATTTTTTAATTAATTTGAATGGTGAAGTTCGGGAAATAAGAAGTAGCTGCTGCATAAAATTTTGGATAGTGGAGCGGCAAATAAAGAAAATTTATATTTTGGGAATGGATTATTACTGCGTAACAGAAAATAAAAATTGGCTGTATTTATTCTTTTACTGCGATGTAGCCTTTTCTACCTTAATACTTTCAGCTATTCCCTCTTCATAACGGGTAGGCGTAAACGAAAATCTTTTTTCAAATTTACTACTGTCAAAAAAATAATCCTGGTCATTCTGATATTGCATTTCTTTTAACTCCCTGACGAGCGGTGAAAATAGGCTTGCGATGGCAATTAAAGTTTTTGAAAAAATAAAATAGCGTGGCTTCACTTTTAATGCTTCTGCAATGTGATTGATAAAATCTATCCCGGTCCATTTTTCAGGAGAGGTAGGCAAATGCCACGTCTGGCCGTATGCATCCGGAGTGTTGCCTAATAAAGCCACTGCTTTTGCTGCGTCGGGCGTAAACGTAAAAGAGTGGATGCGTGAAGCATCGGCTTGCCAGAATGCTTTTTGATTTTTTTTAAATTTATCCATGACAGAAATATTGAGAAATCCTGTTTTTACATCTGGCCCGTAAAAGTCTGCGCTTCGGGCTATTAATGCAGTAAGGCCTTTCGTAGAAATTGCATCAAAAATCATCTGTAATAATTGAGCGCGCACTTTTCCTTTTTTAGTTACGGGAGCAATCCTTGATTCTTCCGTCATGTGAGGAATTTCATCCGGAGCATAAGCATACACGTTATCAAAGAACACCAATTTGCAATGATGCGTGATGCAGGCACCAATTACATTTTGCATGATCAAAGGCCAGTCATGCCTCCATACTTTTATTTTGTATTCCAGTCCTGCAGTTAAATAAACGATTTCTGAGCCTTCAACTGCTTTATCTGCCTGTTCCTTATTGGTAAGATTGGCTGCAATAAGTTCATCACTTTTATTTACTTTTTCAGGATGGCGCGATACCAGCCGGACTTTGTTGGTATATTTCAACAATTCTTTTGCAAGTGGGTTAGCTATAGCGCCACCGGCGCCGAGGATAGTTTGCATTAGGTTTATTTTATGTAAATGTCTTTTTAATTCCTGTTATAAATTTTTTATCATCCATAAATCACAACCAGTGTGGCCGCTGTTGCCCATGGATTGTTTAAGATAAGTAAATCCATTTTTTTCATACATCTTAAGCGCATTTAATAATTCCGGCATGGATTCAATATACATTTTTTTAAAACTGTTTTTTTTTGCTTCCTCTATACACTTTTCCAAAAGCATTTGTCCATAACCTTTTCCACGAAATTTTTTGGCTATATACATTTTAACCAATTCACAGGTATCGTAGGGCAATCCTTTTGTAGGAAAAAAGCCCGCGCCACCAGCAAGTTCATTTTCTTTTTCAATTACAAAATAAGCTGACCGTTCTTCCCCAAAAATATCACTCAGGTGATCAGTGGTTTTGTCAAAATAAACGGTGCCCGGCTTAACGGCATCAAATTCTTCCAGCGAATTGCGGATAATCTTTGCCATGTCCATATTGTCTTTCGGTTCGATTTCCCTTAATTGCATTTTTGATTTTTTATAATTAAAAATAATAAGAAGGAACAAAAAAAATTTAATATTGATCAATCAATTATTCCCCCAATCAGTTTACGAATCCCCATTTGATACCAAACCTGATAACCAGGCCAGGCAAAGGATACAAAGGTGCAGCAAAACTGTTATTATTAAATCCAAAATCAGGTTGGATTTTCAATGTGTTAAGGTTTTCTGCCCGGATGAAAGCAAAAAATGATTTGATCCTAAAATCGAAGAATGCGTTTACCTGGGGAAGATTGCTGATCGTTATACTATCCTGCGGAAAAAATTTGCCCATTACCGGCGAGTAGTTGTAAGGCTTATAGGGCGTATTGTAATTTATATCGAGGCCGGTACTCAGGTTTAAATTTTTAAAAAAGTTTCCTTCGAAAGCCAATCGTTGCCTGGTATAGAAAAGAGGCGCTCTTACCGGGTTGTTTCCTGTAGTTTGCTGAATTATAAAATCGCTGTAAATATTTAAGTGGCCCACAATTTTAGCATGGGTTGACGCGGTGATTTGTGTAATATTTACGAGGCCGTTAAATTGGTCTGTCTGGTAAAAATTTTTAAAATAAGTGTAGTTAGCGATGGAGATATTTCTTGCCATCAGCGAAAATCGGGGATTGTTAGCCTCCGCCGTTAATACAGTGATATTCTCTTTTTTAGTATCCAGGACATTCCCGAAATTGAAAGAAGAACTTCCTTCAAAAATATAGGAAGGAGAGCGGTTCACATTTTGAAAACTCACCTGCACATCTCCCAGTTTTTTACTGAGGGTTCGCGCCAACGAGGCATATACATTAAAGTCGGCAGCATTAAGGCCTGCTGCATAAAATTCTCCGTGAAGATTGGCATCCCATTTCCGGTTTCTTGTTTTGTTCCTGTATTCGCCATGCAGTACGACATTAAAAAAATTCTTTTTTCCCGGGGCAAAGTATCCCGAAAAATTTTCAAGGCGCAAGCCTGCCTGGATGAACTGCCCCAGGTTTTTGGTGTCAGGAAACTGGGTGATGGCAAAATCATTTGAAACAAATTTCCACCGGTCTTCCAATTTAAAATTGATACCATACCTGGCGTCGATAGCGGTGTCGTAATGTTTTTTATAAAAGGAGGAATCGGCTTTCCCAAAGGCTGGTTCAGATAAAGTGTCTTTAAATTGATATCTTGAAGAAGCATAAGTAACTGAATGTTGAAACCGGACCTTTGGATAGAACAAATATTCTGTGGTACTGTCATTCACAATGATCGAATCCTTTTTCCCAAGATCATAGCTTTGCCTGAAGAAAGCAGTGAAGTTTGTGTAAAGATTTCCTGTGTTAATCGTGGTTGAAAAAATATTGGGATTGGGGTTGTCGCCACCAAGATTTACAGGTACGGCTAAACGACGGTTGTTGTGAGGGTCGTACAAAAAAGAATCAGCTTTGATTCCTCCGTTTTCTGAAGAATTTAATTTGTTGCCTAATAATACTAAATTGGCGCCATATCTTTTTCTTTTTCCCCGGTAATTTGAAAAAAAGCGATAACCGTTATCGTTGGTATTTTGTGTTTGAAAAGTGCCCGGCGAAGAAATCAACTGGTAATCAATACCTGCATTCCAATTGGGTTTAATATTTTGAGTTTGAAGCACCTTCACCACTTGTTGTTTTCCCGAGGCAAGGTAATAGCCGAGCTGGGTGTAGGGTTTGGTCGTCTGGTAAAAACGTGTATTATCAAGTGTGAACTTATAGAGATCGAATGCATGAAAACCTGCATCCCATCCGGCTTTAAGTAAAGGGGAAAATAAAACAGGATAAGCGGCGTTTCCGTTATTGCCCAACGTTACATACCCTGAAGGAACCGTAAAAACTTTTCCATAATCATTTAGTGAAGAATCCAAATATTCCTTAACGAGGGAATTCAGATAAAAATAATATATAGTGATCGAATCTTTTAAATCATCGCGGTGCTCAAATGCAATCGTATCAGATCCGGAATTCCCGCTCATGTTTTTAAAACTGCTGATGGGGTTGCCTCTTCTAAAATTCGGTATCTGGCTATTGGCCATCTGAATACAAATAAGCAAAACTACCAGGATACTAATTTTTTGAACCAGTAAATTTTGAATAAATATTTTAGGTAAAGTAGCCATTTATAAGAATGCTTATAACCGCGCTATCAATTGTTTGAAGATAAGTGTTAGCCTGGGTTCTGCGTCTTTAGCCGCTTGCAGCACTTCTTCATGAGTGATTTTATTTTCTTCTTCCCTGATGCCAATATCGGTAATTACACTCATTGCAAAAACCGGTAGGCCAAGGTGAACTGCCGCTATTACTTCCTGCACGGTGCTCATTCCTACCGCATCGCCTCCGAGAATATGAAGCATTTTATATTCAGATCTTGTTTCAAACGTAGGCCCCGTCACTCCCACGTACACACCTTCTTTTAATTTGATATTATTTTCTTCGGCGATCTGCTTTGCTGAATTTATTAAAGAATATTTATAAGGCTCGCTCATGTCGGGAAAACGTTCGCCAAAGATATCCTCATTTTTTCCTATCAATGGATTGATGGTAAAGAGACTGATATGATCACGGATTACCATCAGGTCGCCAACTTTGAAAGATGGGTTGATGCCTCCTGCCGCATTACTGATGAAGAGCGTTTGAATTCCTAAAAACTTTAAAACTCTTATGGGAAAGACCACCTCACGGGAAGAATAACCTTCATAATAATGAAAGCGGCCAGCCATGGCCACTACTCTTTTTCCACTTAAATTGCCGAAGATCAGTTTTCCGCTATGGCCTTTTACCGTGCTTACCGGGAAATGGGGAATTTCCGCGTATGGAATTTCACATTCCACTTCCATTTCATTAATAAAGCTTCCGAGTCCGCTTCCCAACACAATTCCGGCCAGAGGTTTGAAAGTATACTTTGAATGTATAAATTGTATAGCCTCATTAATTTCATTCAACATATCCATACATTAAAAAATTGTGGTCAAAGATAAGTTAAGATCATTGTAGATGACTGAAAGAACAATTGTGTTTTTCGTTATTCCTTTCTTAAAAGTCTGGCTATCCTATTTGAAAATTACCGGCTATTGTGCTTCCTTTTCACAGAAATTGATGTTACCAGTAAAGCAGGAAAAAGCTTTATTTTTAATTCTGTAGATCATGTAATTTACCAATTCAGCTTTAGTACATTATTGTCCTGGTTGACATCAGCCATTCTTTTTGTCGGATCAATTTCTGCTTTGATCAATTGATTTAAAGGATGATTAAACTCAACGGTATAGGTAGGATTTGTCCAGTTCCATTCTTCATGAACAAATCTTTTTTCTGTATTTTCTGCAGGTTTAGCTGCAAGCATCATATCCATCGGAATGTAATGCAATTCTTTGGTGCTGTCCTTGAAAGTGAGTTCAAGATCAATAGGCATCGGCATTTGACCGATTCTCCTCAACCGTATCTTTGTAACATTTCCATCTTCCCAAAGACTGTCAATACTGTAATCAATGGTTTTGACGGTGTTTAGCCAATATTCTTTGTACCAACCCAATTGGATGCCACTTACATCTTGTGCTACTTTGAAAAAATCATTTGGATTCGGATGTTTGAATCTCCAAAGTTTATAATATTCCAATAAAATTTTGTCACGCACTGAATCACTAACGATATATCCCAATTGCTCCAACAAAATTTCTCCTTTTGAATAAGCATTTATTTCATAGGCAAAGTTGGTATTGTAATGATCTGAATTGGTTGTCATTGGCTCTGCCAAGCCGGATTTCATTAAAAAATAATAACCGCGATAAGCGCCGGCATGATCTGAAGGAAGCGCTTCCGGCGCTTTTAAACCTTTTTGCTTCCTGTAATACGCATACACTTCGCCTTCGGCATAACTGGCGAATCCTTCATCCATCCACGGATGTTCATTCTCATTGGAGCCGAGCATCATCTGGTACCAGCTATGCATCCATTCATGAAATACTGTTCCCAGACCTGGTCCTTTAATTAAAGTTGCCATTGGATATTCCATTCCTCCATCGCCACCCTGGATAAATGAATATTGAGGGTACGCATATTTTCCAAAACGTTTTTCCATATAAGGTAAAACGGTAACGGCAGCCTCAGCAACGGTTTGCCAGTTTTTTTCCAATGAGTCAACCTTTTTATAAATCACATTAATTGTTACACCATCAACTTGTTTTACAATATGCTCATAGTTAGGATCAGCCGCCCAAACAAAGTCGTGAACATTATCTCCTACAAAATGCCAGGTACGTTTTGATAACGAAATATTTTTTAATTCAGTTCCGGGCTTATCATATCCCCAGCCAATTTCACTGGCGTTTTTCAAAAGTCCGGTTGCACCAATTTTATAAGATTTATCAATTTTTATAGTTACATCATAATCGCCCCAAACGCCGTAGAACTCGCGGGCAACATATTGCGGCGTATGCCAGCCTTCATAATCATACTCACACAATTTGGGATACCATTGACTCATGCTGTAACGAACCCCTTCGGCATTATCACGCCCGCTTCTCCTGATTTGAATGGGAACCTGAGCTTCAAAAACCACATCAAAATTCACTTTACTTTTCGCAGGAATTGGCTTGGTAAGATCCACTTCGAGAATGGTTCCATGAACTTTCATGGATTGTTCCACTCCATTCATTTTTAAAGATTTTATTTTTTGAAAACCAATTTCTGAAGGAGTTAATTTTGAAATACGATCTCTTACTCTTGAATCCCAATCAGGTCTTCCGTTGATCAATATTTTTCCAAGTTCACGGCTTCTTACATCCATTTCGCTGCCTGGTTGAAATGCATTCCAATAAAGATGAAAATATACTTTGGTCAATTGATCCGGAGAATTATTGGTGTACTCTAATCTCTCAGTTCCATTGATCAAATTGGTTTTCACATTCACATCCACATTCATCTTATAATTTACTCTTTGCTGCCAACGATCGGGTTGTGCCGCAACAAAAATTAAAAATGTAAAATTAAAAATTACAAAAAGTAATAGCTTTTTATTCATGATTTTGATTTAAAAATGAAAGGTGTAAACTTCGGGAAAAGTGAAGTTATAAAAAAGAAAAATGAGTGTGTATGAAAAATATCTCTATAAGGTAAAGCCAGAAAGAGTTTCGGAATTGGGAATAATATATCAAAAAATTATTTGAAGCGGCAGCTATATTTTATGGTTTTTGTTTCTTTAAAAACAATTTGAATTATTTTTTCGGCCAACTGATTAAAATATCAAAGTCTTTAATAGTAAGCTGACAAATAATCTAAATTCTTATTTTGAGTTTGAAAAAAAATAAATGAGTTAACCAATCTAAATGCTGATTTTATAGCTTCTGGTATGAGTTCTTATTTTTCTGTTCACTTCAATTTGAGATGGATAAATGGTTCGGGTTTTTTTTCACTATGAAAACCGTTGATGAGACGAGTTTATCGCGATAGAGTTTTAAAAAACGGGTCACAGCATTAGTGCCGTTATTTTCAGGATTTTTATTCAGATTCAATATCAGCCACTCTTCAATGAGGGTAAGATAGCTTTCTTTTTGTTGAATTTTACTGAGATTTCTCCTGAGTATTTCTAAAAAGTAAGCATTATTATCGTCGTTATTTTTTACAAAATAAAGAATCAGGTGATTGAAAATTTGTAAAAACAATTTTCTGCACAGGCCAGGTGAAAGATTATTTTTTTCCTGCAATAAAATAAATTCCCCTAACCGGAAATTGCCTGTCGCCGCTGATAAATATTTCAATAATTCCAAAGAAATAGTAATACCCGAACTTGAATTTTGGTGAAGATAAGCCCTCGAAATATAGTGAAATGTTTGTATTTTATGGAAATGCATTAAGGCTAAACCTTTTTCTTCCAAAAGGCAATCAATTTCCAGGGACTTAATGAGATAACTGAATACTTCATTGTTGTTGCCATATTTATAGGCTTTATAGGCTAAAACGTGATTGGCAACAGTCAACACGATGAGATTGGCTATATTAGGTTCGTCAGAAATTAAAGAATTGATTTCCGTAAGATGGTTTTCAGCAGAATCAAAATTGTTATTTCCTAATTCATCCAGTACCAGCCTATATTTTCTGATAAAAAAGCAAACATGAAGGTATGATTCCCTGTCAAGATAATTTTTTATTTCGGAAAGGATGTTGTTGAAAAAATATTCTTCTTTATTAATATGCAAATGATCTGAAAAGGTTTTATTTCCAATAAGGATATTTAATTTATCGAAAATTTTGTTTTCAACAGAGAGGTCAATATTGGTTTTGGGGTAGTTCATAAATTTGATATAAGGAACAATTTTTTTCTGCCAGAGTGGAAATTTCTACCGGGTAAATTATTGCAAGGAAAGTGACAATTTCTTAATTGCTCAATTGATTTGAGGGTTTAAAAGGTATTTAAAATGATTTCTTGCTATAAATTTATTTATATATTCGATCGGGTCCAATTAGAATTTATTGTGTTTTTTAGTAATTGAAATAAGCACTAAATGCAGGCTGCGGGTAGGTTTTGCAGAAGATTGTATATAGAAATATTGAAAAAAAATAGGTATTTTTAGTAATCATACCCCTAATTCTCTGATCAATTATTTTAAAAATTATGTCATTTTATGAAGGAAGGAGGAAATAGCGCCGACATTTTTCTCTTGATAAAAGGGTTAAGCAGCAGCGAAAAATCCTATTATTCAAAGATGGCAAAAAGGCATTCAGATCAAAATTCTTCGTTGCATTTAAAACTTTTCAAACTAATAGACGAAAGTCCGGAACCGAATGAAGATAAATTGTGCAAGACTCTTGGTATTGAAAACAAGATTCATTTTTCAGGGCTGAAAACTTATCTCTATAAAGATATTTTAAACACAATGGTATTTAAAGAAAAGAACAATTCTATAGATACCCAATTGTTCTTTTTCCAGGATCAAATCAGAATGCTGCAGGAAAAAGGGCTTGTTTATTTGGCTCACAAACTTTGCAGAAAGGCAATTAGCCTTGCCGAAAAATATGAAAAATACCAATTCCTGATTTTACTGCTTCATCAGCAGAACCGGATAATGGAGTATAAGGATTACAAGCATTTTAAAAACAAAACTGATTCTATTTTTTCTATTTTGGAAGAAACCATTACTGCACAGAAAGCCTTTGCCCAAAATAAATTTATTTACGAAAAAGCCCGAAATATTACAGGCCGGTCGTGGTTGCCCATTACCCCTGAAGAATTGATTGAGATAAAAAATGCTAAATCACTCCTGGAAAAAGTGAAGCCTGGCAAAATTCATAAACCACTCATAAGCCTGTTTTATCTGAATACATTGGCCCTGTGCCAGTATATGTTGCATGAAAATAAATATTGTGCCGCCACCTGCGCGTTGATGTTTGATTTATGGAAATCCAATGATCACCTCATCAATGAGAACGCTGCACTTTTCATTAATTCATTTAATACGAATTGCTATAACAATTTCATATTCAAAAATATTGAACAGACAGCAGAAGACCTGAAAGCATACATGCGTCTGGAAAATAAATATTTAAAAAATGATTTTTACCGGAAGCATTTTGAGATTATTCAGTTCAATACTGATCTTAAAATTTTTCTTAAAATGGCGCAATATGAAGAAGTAAAAATATTACTGGATGATAAAGCCAAAGAAATATTATCCTACTCTTCCCAAATTCTGTCGCCCGTAGAACAGTTATCGGTGTTGTCTTCACTGTGCATTTCTTATTTCATAATGGAGCAATGGGAAGACGCAGAAGCTCTGCTGATACATATTAAAGAACAAAATCAGCAAATAAACAGGGAAGATATTCTGCAATTTTCATTGCTGTTTCACCTGCTCATACTTTATGAACAAAAAGAAATGCGCCGCTTTGATTTTGCTTTGCAGGCAGCCTATCAGTTTTTATATACCAGAAAAAAACTGCGCCCTTTTGAACGGCAGCTAATGTTGTTTCTGAAACGGCTGTCTGCTCCAATTACCAAAAAAGTGTCAAAGGATTTAATACGCCAGTTCTTAAAGCAATTGGACAGATATAGGGGAAACTCTCACACCAAACTTTATTTTCTCTATTTTAATTATTATGGTTGGCTTGAAAGTAAATTGTTAGAAATTTCTTACAAAGATTATGTAAGCCGGAAATTAAATGAGCTCCCATAACAGGGAGGGGTACACGCAGATTGAAAATCAGGATATTTATTTGTTTACTGTATTCTAATTTTCTAAAATATTTTTTTCTTTATTGAAAATGGCCTGTAAAGAATTCCGCTATGGTTTCTTTTACATTATTTTTCCTTCCACGATGATTACAATCTCTCCTTTTACATTTTTTTCAGCAAAATGATCGTATACTTCCTGCAAAGTGCCACGCTGGTTTTCTTCAAAGACTTTGGTTAGTTCACGGCTGACGCAACATTGCCGTTCCGGGCCAAAATATTCAATAAAAACTTTTAAGGTTTTCAAGAGGCGCATAGGGCTTTCATAAAATACCATGGTTCTCTCTTCGTCTGCCAGCTTTTTCAAAAAGGTTTGCTTTCCTTTTTTAAGTGGCAGAAATCCTTCAAAACAAAATCTGTTCATGGGTAAACCGCTATTTACGAGCGCAGGTACGAAGGCGGTTGCACCGGGAAGGCATTCAACTTTGATTTTATTTTTAATGCATTCGCGTACCAGTAAGAATGCAGGATCGCTCACACCCGGTGTTCCGGCATCTGTAATCAAAGCCATTGTTTTCCCCGAGGACAATTGGGTTATAAGATGGTCCAGTATTTTATGCTCATTATGCTGATGATAGGAAGTAGTGGGTCTTTCAATTTGATAATTGCGGAGAAGCTTACCCGAAGTTCTTGTGTCCTCAGCAAGGATCAGATCCACTGATTTCAGGACATCTACAGCCCTGAATGTTATATCAGCGAGATTGCCGATGGGAGATGGAACCAGGTAAAGCATTTTATTAATTTGCTGATGTATTAATGGGAAGTATTCAATTATAAATCAGTTCTTTCATTGGCTGATTCCCACATTAGCTAATTGAAATGGTAAATTCTTCCATTACCTGGTTTGCCAATAATTTCCTTGAAGCCTCTTCTGCAATGGCTTTGGCTTCTTCGGCTGAATCTGCTTCAATTCTGAGTTGAATAAGTTTACCTATTCTGACATCGTCCACATTTTTAATCCCAAGATTGGCGAGTCCGCCCAATACAGCTTTTCCCTGGGGGTCAAGCAATTCTTTCAATGGCATTATTTTTATTTCTGCAAGAAAATTCATTCAACTTTTTTTTGGGTTAAGGATAATAAAGTATAAAAAATAAATAGAACCGGCACTGCGATCCAATGCAAAAGTAACACAGCAATTATTGCAACCAACAATAAAATAATTTTAGGTACATTATTTCTGAATGTATAATCAGAAAACTTTAATGCCATCATTCTATGACGGCTCACCATCAGGTAACTCAGCACAATAATTGAAATGTACAGGAACCATTTATTAATAACTAAACTTCTTATTGAAGAATAAAAATGTCCAAGTGCTGTAGAATCGATTGAAAATTTATCTATTATAAAAGAATTAATTGTACCGATTTGGCTAAAATGCAAGATCAATGGAAAAGAAGCAATTAATAATCCCACTGCCGGCACAGGCATTCCTTTAAATGAATATTGCTGATCAGTAGCCAAATTGAACCGGGCCAGGCGGTAGGCCGCTGCACATGCAAGAATAAAAGCGGGGATTAAATATAAAATTGAGGTATTTAAACCGTTTTCTTCGCGGGCAAAACTAAAGCGCAAAAGCTGGTACAATATGACCGCAGGAGCCACCCCAAAACTAACGACATCACTTAATGAATCGAGTTGTTTCCCCATTTCACTGGTGGCTTTTAGCAGGCGGGCAACAAAACCATCGAGGAAATCTATGATAGCTGCAATGATAATGCAGATAGCTGCCCAGCTTAGTTTTTCAGGAATATTGAAACTGCTGACAAATTGATCATTCAAATAAATAAAAACGCTGTTGGTTTGTAGCGCAAAGACCACCGCAAGGCAACCAGCAAATAAATTAAGCAGCGTAAAAATGTTGGGAATTTGTTTCATTTGAATATCGGTGGGCTCCAGCCAATAAAATAATTGGTGTGCTTTTGATTAGTGAGTGTTTATTTTTGAATTATCAGAATTATTTTGTCAACTACTTTTTCATCATCGATTCAATCTCCTCTACCGTTTTAGGGATATTTTTCATGAGATCTTTATTCCCGGTTTTAGTGATCCAGTAATTGTCTTCAATCCTGATTCCCATCTGCTCTTCTTCTATGTAAATTCCAGGCTCAATCGTAAATACCATTCCGGCTTTTATCGGGTCGGTTTTAGTTCCCAGGTCATGAACGTCTATTCCAAGATGATGGGAAATTCCATGATACAAATATTTTCTGTAAGCCCTGTTTCCAGGATCCTCATTTTTTACATCCTGTCTTTTTAATAATCCTATTTTTTGAAATAATTCCGTTGCTTTATCACCCACTTTGTCGGTATAATCATTGATTGTTATTCCCGGCTTTAAAATAGAAGCACAATAAAAATGAAGGTCGAGGCAAGCATTGTACACTTCTTTTTGTCTTTTTGAAAATTTACCATTAACGGGGATGGTGCGGGTGAGATCTGCAGAATAATTTCCATAGCGCGCCCCGAAATCCATCAATATTAATTCACCGTCTTTGCACTCACGGTTGTTTTCTACATAATGCAAGGTCCTTGCACGGTCGCCGCTGGCGATGATACTGCCATAAGCCGGCCCTGAGGCGCGTTGCGAAAGAAAGGAATGCCATATTTCTGCATCTATCTCATATTCCATCACACCAGGCTTAATGAATTTCAATAATCTCCTGAAAGTATTATCAGTAATATCAATGGCCTTTTGCATTACTTCGATTTCAAGTGGAGTTTTGACAGCACGCAAATCCTTCATAATTTTTGCAGCGCGCTTATAATTATGCAGCGGATAACGGTCACGCATATATGCAGCATATCGATAATCTCTCACCGGAACCTCATTGGCTTTCCTGTCGTTCTCATTAGTGTTTAGGTAGATCGTATCTGCCAAATGAATCCATTGTTGCAACAATCCTTCCAGTTCGTCGAGCCACACTATTTTCTTTATTCCTGAAATAGCTTCACCTTCATTTTTTCTAAGTTGATGTCCATTCCATTTTTCCTTGAGTTCGTTGGGACGAACCAACACCAGAACTTCCCTGTAAAGGGAATCGGGGTTATCAGGAAACAAAATTACCATCGTATCTTCCTGCTCAATTCCAGAAAGCCAGAACAAATCAGTATTTTGAACAAACGGGTGCAATGCATCGCCATTCATAGGCAGTTCATCATTGCTGTTAAAGATTGCAATGGAATTTCGTTCCATTTTATCAATAAACCTTTTCCTGTTGTCAATAAAAATTTTTGGATTTAGCGGTAAATATTTCATCTATGATACTTTTTTTGCTTCTTTAAAAAACAAATGTATTCTTAATAATTCTATTGCAATATACAGGAATTAAATATTTCAATTTTTTGAAAATGGGTAGGAACAAGTAAACTTTGGTGAATTTTCCAGGTACAGAACAAAAGAAGGAATGATTAACTTTATTATTCAAACAAAATTATGTCAGTACCTCCTTTATTTACATTTCAGAAGAATAGTTTTTTCTCAATTGGCTTACCCGTGGCTAAAAATACTTTTTATCAATTACCGGAAAAGGAATTAAAAAATCAGATAAAACTTTCTAAAAAGAAAAAAGGAGGTGAAAAAAATATTCCGTCTCATTTTATTGTGAAGGGTTCAGGGATTTTAATTGATTTTCCTGAAGCCGGTGTTCTTTCAGGAAATCATTTTGATTTGGTTTTTCAAAAGATGATTGGGTATTTGAAAAATAAACCCATTTGGATAAGAGACAGCAATTTGTTTCAGGGAAATAAAGATATTTTTAAGACGAGGCATATCAGTGAGGATCCCCAAAACGATTTATTTATTTTAAAAAACTTTTCAATGCCATCAAAAAATAATTTGGAAGATTTTGAACCTGAATGGTATTTTATTAATACGCCCAATTTCTTTGTTAACCTTGAAGAGGAAGGAATAGAGCATTCGGATTTTACTGTCATTAATTTTGTAAAAAAAGTAGTTTTGATCGGTGGCATTTCCTATTCCGACAAATTAATAAAAAGACTTCTGGATAATATAAAATTGTCCTTAGACTTTAATGTGGAGTAAAAAATTATTTAGATTTTATCTGCAAATGGAAAATAAAAATTCATGGAATTTGTTCGTTTACTCTAAAATAAAAGAGAAGAAATCGGTCTAAAACAAACCATACAATTGCGCATCGATCTTGTTGATGATAATGCCGAGGTCTTCTTCATTCTCAGCAAATTTATTTTTATCAGCATCCACTATTAGCAGCGGTCCTTCTTTGTAATTTTCAATCCACTTGTTATAGTAATCGTTTAATTTCTTTAAATAATCAAGACGAATATTTTCTTCATATTCACGTCCGCGTTTTTGGATTTGAGCTACTAAAGTGGGAACCGATGCATTCAGATAGATCAGAAGATCCGGAGGCTTTACCATCGATTTTAAAGTTTCGAAAAAAGAGTAATAATTGGTAAAATCCCTTTTGGTCATCAGGCCCATATCATGGAGATTGGGCGCAAAAATATTGGCATCTTCATAAATAGTCCTGTCCTGGATAACCGTTTCAGTGCCACGTTGGATTTCCAGTAATTGATTCAGCCGGCTGTTTAAAAAATAAATCTGCAGGTTAAAACTCCACCTTGGCATTTCATCATAAAAATCATTCAGATAGGGATTATGGTCAACATCTTCGAATTGGGGAATCCATTTAAAATGCTTGCTTAATAATTCGGTCAATGTGGTTTTCCCTGCTCCAATGTTCCCCGCAACCGCGATATGTTTGGGTTTTTTTGATTTGGCCATTCTTTTTTTGCTATTTTATTTTCAAGTTTTTAAACCTTCCGCAGGCATTTAAAAGTAAATATAAAATCAATTGTAAAATAATATAAGTTGTTTTGCCTTTAGTTTTTAGCCTTTACCCATTAAAAATAATTTAGCCCCATTGCATTTCTTACTTCCTTCATGGTTGCCTCGGCGCTGGAAACCGCTTTTTGGGCACCTTGCTTCATAACTTTCTGAAGGTAGGGCTCATCATTGAGGATGGCATTTACTTTTTTGCGGATAGGAGAGATAAATTGAACCATATCTTCGGATAATTGTTTTTTCATATCTCCATACCGGATAGTGCAATTATTGAATTGGTTTTCAAAATTTTCAAAAGTTTCTTTTGAACTCACCAGTTTCATTAGCAAAAATAAATTTTCAATATAGTCTGGTTTTTTAGAATCATTTTCCGTAGGTCCACTGTCAGTTTTTGCTTTCATAATTTTTTTCCTGATCGTGTGGTCTTCGTCGGCTAAATATAAAGTTGCCATCTGGTTCACACTCTTGCTCATTTTTCCACTTCCATCGAGAGAGGGAACTTTTACCAGTTGATCATTAAAATTAAAAGCCACCGGCTCAGGAAAAACTTCTCCATAACGGTGATTAAAACGATTTACATAATTTCTTGCAATTTCAAGATGTTGTTCCTGGTCTTTTCCAACCGGAACATATTTGGCCCGGTGAATCAAAATATCAGCAGCCATTAAGACAGGATAAGTTAATAATCCTGCGTTGATGTTATCAGGATGCTGGCGCACTTTATCTTTAAAAGTGGGTGTTTTTTCAAGTTCGCCTTTATAAGCAAGCATATTTAAATACAGATACAATTCGGAGGTTTGATACAAATGGCTCTGGCAATATAAAGCCACTTTATCGGGATCGAGGCCACAGGCGATATTTTCTGCTAAAACCCTATGAACATTGGCTTTTAAATCTTTTGTATCAGGATGAGTAGTGAGAGAATGCAGATCAGCCACCATAAAATAACATTCATAATTTTCCTGCATTTTTACATAATTACGGATGGCTCCAAAATAATTGCCCAGGTGCAAAAAACCTGTGGGCCGGATGCCACTCATTACTATTTCTTTCTCCATTTTCATAAGTTGGCGAAGATAAAGAGATTTTGGATTTTGTTTAAAACCGGCATGAGCCATTGCATTAACAAAAAAATGATAAGCGGAATATTGAGGGCTATCAGTGACAAAAATTAAATCAATAAACCTTTTATATTTGCCTGATGAAGGTAAATGATGCATTAATTGAAAAATTGGCTGCCCTTTCAAGGCTTGAATTTGATGAAACAGAAAAGCGGGATATAAAAAATGATCTTGAAAAAATGATTGGGTTTATTGATAAATTAAATGAACTCGACACTTCCGGTGTGGAACCTCTGTTGCACATGAGCGAAAATGTAAATATTTTTAGAAAAGATGAAGTGCAGGGCCAAATTGGAAAAGAAGAGGTTTTCAGAAATGCACCCGTGCATGATAATGAATTTTTTAAAGTGCCTAAAGTAATTAAAAAATAATAGTCCGGTTCGCCAATTAATAAAATAAAAAATAACAATATTTGTCGGTTTACTGGCGCTGGCATTTAATTATAATTTGCTCCATGTATTCTATCATACAATTAGAAAATATTAAAAAAAGTTATTACCTCGGCAAACAGGAATTAAAAGTGCTGAAGGGCATTTCCCTTGAAGTCTTTAAAAACGAATATGTGGCTTTGATGGGGCCAAGCGGAAGTGGCAAATCGACGCTTATGAATATATTGGGCTGTCTTGATTCTCCTTCTTCAGGAAGATATATTTTAAATGGGGAAGATGTGAGCAAAATGCAGGATGATGACCTGGCTGATGTCAGGAATAAAGAGATCGGGTTTGTATTTCAACAATTTAATTTATTACCTAGGTTAACTGCTGCAGAAAATGTGGCGCTTCCATTGATTTACAGCGGAACTTCTAAAAAAGCAAGAGTCGCCCTTTCCCTCGAAATGCTGGACAGGGTGGGCCTGGCAGACAGGAGCCATCACAAGCCGAATGAGCTTTCCGGAGGGCAAAATCAACGCGTTGCTATTGCCAGGGCATTGGTAAATAATCCTTCCATAATTCTTGCAGATGAGCCAACGGGAAATCTTGATTCTAAAACATCAGAAGAGATCATGCACATTTTTGATAAAATCCAGGCCGAAGGGAATACCGTTATTTTAGTGACGCATGAAGAGGATATTGCCGCATATGCCCATCGCATTATCAGGCTGAAAGACGGTATTATTGAAAGTGATCATATGCATAAAAAAAACCTGGCTACTGCGGAATAAATTGAAAATATTTTTCAGCCTTTGCTTCGGTTTAATTTTTTTTCAGTCCCATTAAAATAATTTTTTTCAGCAGCCATTCAATGCTGCATTTCGGTATCACCCGGACTTAATAAGAATTATTTTAGAAATCATCGCGGATTTCTCTTTGTATTTTTGTAACTATTTAAAAAGAATTTTTACGGAAAATAATATATTATTATGGCTATGAAAATTTATACTAAAACCGGGGATGAAGGAAAAACAAGCCTCCTGGGCGGAACAAAAGTTTTTAAAAATAATCCACGGATTGAAGCTTACGGAACGGTAGATGAATTGAATTCTTACATCGGCCTCGTTTCCGATTTTTCAAATGAGGATCATGCAAAATCAATTTTAAAGGAAATACAGGACCGGTTATTTACCATTGGCGCGGAACTGGCGTGTGATCCTGATAAAGCAGGCAGGATTCGGGTTCCGGATCTTCATGAAAGCGACGTTGAATTATTGGAAAAAGAAATCGACCAAATGCAGGAGCAATTGCCGATAATGAAAAATTTTATTTTGCCGGGAGGTTCTCCCGTTGTTTCTTTTACGCACATTGCCCGATGTGTTTGCAGGCGGGCGGAAAGATGCACCGTAAATCTGAAAGAAAATGGTGGTAGTGTGGAGGATTTGATTATCAAATATCTTAACAGGCTCAGCGATTATTTATTTGCTCTCTCCAGGTATCTGGGAATGAAAAATAATGCGCCTGAAATTATTTGGAAAGCAAGATTGTAAATTTTCTTTGCTGTTGTCAAAATCAATATAAAATAAATTTTCTTGTTCTTTCTTTTTTTACTGGTTTAAAATCAAAAAAACGTATTGCTGTTTTTAAAATAGAACCTCATGACAAATATCATTTCAATTTATCGGGGAAGCTTCTCATTTTTCATTAAATTTGCCAATCCAAATTACAATTAAGATGAAAACTTCAAGCATCGTTATATTAGTAGTTATTGCAGCGGCCATCGGCGCATTATTAATGTATTCAGTAGATTTTTCAACGTATGATACCATAAGTTCTGCCAAACAAAAACAGGGTCAATATGTTCACCTTATTGCCAAACTGGATAAGTCGAAGCCTATTCAATATGATGCTTTAAAAGATCCCAATTATCTTTCTTTTTACGCTGTAGATAGTCTTGGAAACAGCACTCAGGTGATATATCATAATACCAAGCCGGCAGAATTGGAACAAAGCGAACGGGTGGTATTGAAAGGAAAAATGGAAGGAAATGTTTTTGAATGCAATGACATTCTTTTAAAATGCCCTTCCAAATACAAGGATAATAAAAAACAACTGGAAAAAACGGTTACTCAATACTAAGACCCTGACATGACTTTTGAGAATGAACATCTAATTCCTGGTCAGATAGGCCAGTTTTTCATAGTACTTGCTTTTGTAGCTTCTATCGTTTCGGCGATCTCTTATTTCATTGCTTCCAAAAATAATTTGGAGCCTGAAAAAAGGCAATGGATAAAATTGGCAAGAACTTCTTTTTTTATAGAAGTATTTTCCTTGCTTACAGTTTTTGCAGCTATTTTTTATATATGTTCCCATCATTACTTTGAATATTTCTATGCTTATAAACATGCGTCCAAAGAATTGGAACCTAAATACCTTTTGGCCTGTATCTGGGAAGGACAGGAAGGGAGCTTTCTGTTGTGGTCTTTGTGGCATTGCGTGTTGGGAACCATTCTCATCTTCACTTCAAAAAAGAGAGAAGCGCCTATAATGACCATTGTGAATGTTGCCCAGTTTTTGTTGATCATGATGATTTTGGGTATTTACATTTTTAATACAAGAATCGGAAGCAGCCCCTTTGTTCTGACAAGAAATGAATTAATGGGCCCCATTTTCTCTCAACCGGATTACCTTACTTATATAAAAGATGGTGTAGGATTAAATGTTCTTTTGAGAAATTACTGGATGGTAATTCATCCGCCAATTTTGTTTTTTGGATTTGCGAGCACTATTGTTCCCATTTCATTTGCCTATTCTTCTTTATTCACCAAAGATTGGGGCGGATGGATAAAACCCGCTCTGCCATGGGCTTTACTGAGCGGATGTATTTTAGGAACAGGTATTATGATGGGAGGAAAGTGGGCTTATGAATCTTTATCCTTTGGTGGTTACTGGGCCTGGGATCCTGTTGAAAACGCATCCCTGGTTCCATGGCTGATGCTTGTTGCCGGCTTGCATTGCATGGCCATTTACAATTCTACTAAAAATGCATTACGCGCTTCTTATTTTTTTATCATTCTGACCTATCTTTTTGTTCTTTATTCCACCTTCCTGACCCGAACAGGAATTTTAGGCGATACTTCCGTGCATGCATTTACAGAAGCAGGAATGGCAATGAATGTACTGATTGGAATTTATGTTCTGGCAATCACAGTTCCTGTTCTTTTCATGTATTTTAAGAATTATAAAAATATTCCTGCTATTCAAAAAGAGGAAGATATTTCCTCAAGAGAATTCTGGATGTTCATTGGATCCCTTATTCTTTTTCTCTCAGCAATATTTATCATTTCCATTACGTCGCTTCCGGTTTATAATAAAATTTTTGGAACCAATTTAGCAGATCCGGCTGACAGGGAATTTGCTTATAATAAAGTATTGGTGCTGGTTGCAGTAATTATTGGATTACTTACAGGCGCTTCCCAATTTTTGAAATACCGAAATACGGGAAAGAAATATTTGATTCAAAAACTTTCATGGCCATTGGGAATTTCTTTGGCCGCCACGATTTTAATGGCTGTTTTTTACCCAATAGAATATACCAAGAAAGGCCCCGGCTTCTTGATTGCTATTTATCTTGCTTTATTTGCTTCTCTCTTTTCATTATTGGCCAATGCCTTTTATATTAAAACCGTTTTAAAATGGAATTTGAAAGCTGGTGGAGCAGCTATCTCTCACCTTGGATTTGCTTTGCTGATTGGAGGAATGCTCATTTCTTCAGGAAATAAGAAAGTGATAAGCGATAACAGCAAAACAGGTTTGTTTATCCCATTTGCAAAAGATCCCACCGGAAGAAGCAATGAAAATCCCATGGAAAATCTTACACTTCTGAAAGAGGTTCCAACTCAATTGGGAAAATATACGGTTACTTACGTTAATGATTCGGCCTCTAATGAAAAAGACCGGACTTTTTATAATCTTCATTTTCAAAAGAAAGACAGCGTTTCAGGTAAAATAGATGAAGATTTCATGTTGTCACCGGATGCTTACCGGATGAAGGATAATAATCTTACCTCTAATCCCGGAACCAAACATTATTTAACACACGATATTTTTACTTATATCTCTACCATTTCAGTGGCTGACCCTAACAGTGATACCACCACTTTCAGGAATCACGATATTAAAATTGGAGATTCTGTATTTTACTCAAAAGGATATTTTGTTTTAAACGGTATTGAAAAAAATCCACAGAATGAAAAATTTCATTTTTCCGCTTCAGATACGGCGTTAGTGGCAGATATTACAGTTTATGGGAATGATGGAATTCAATATAAAGCTTATCCCGCATTAAGAATAAAGGACCGGCAGTTAAATTTTATAAATGATACAATTGCAGCGCAGAGTCTCTATTTGAATTTTTCAGGAATTGCAGACGGTAATAAATTTAAGATCAATTCAAAAGAAACTGATAAATTAACAGATTTCATTACCCTCAAGGCTTATTATTTTCCATATATAAACCTGGTTTGGCTGGGACTTGTTATAATGTCGGTGGGCTTTGTAGTTTCACTCGTGAATCGTGTCAGGGCTTCGAAGCCGGCAACTTATATTTCAATAGGGTTGGTATTTGTTTTTCTCTTTTATTTGTTTTTGTTAGCAAATAATTGATGCTTCTTAATTAAAACCTTTAGCTTTTGCTGTTCGTAATTTGATGAATAGTTTACAAATCACTCTTTGTTTTTGATTATATAAATTATAAATTTACAGAGCAATGGCAGCCTGTAGCAATTATATATTAAAATACGGTTTAGGAGTTCTGTTACTTTTAGTTGCATGTAGTGCTAAATCACAATCCGGCAAGGGACAGGACAGGGATTATCCCATATTTGCGCAAACTGGTCCTAATGATTCAATTATTTGTTCTGCGGTAGTATATGAAGGAGATACCATTGAAGCCAAAATACTTGCGGGGGTATATGTTTGGGGGAAACATAATGTAAACCGCGCTGCATGGACAAGATTGCGGAATGCCGTTTATGTAACTTATCCTTATGCGAGAAAAGCCGGATATGTTTTTAATGATATCGAAAGGCATATTGCCAACAATCCCAATAAGGCGGCAGTAACAAAATATATCAATAGCCGTGAAAAAGAATTGAAGAAGCAGTTTTCTGATCCTCTAAAAAATCTTTCGGTTTACCAGGGAAAAGTTTTAATGAAACTCATCAACCGCGAAACCGGAGGTACCAATTGTTATGATATTTTAAAAGAGCTTAAAGGTGGCTTTACTGCCCGGTTCTGGCAAACGGTTGCTTATGTATTTGGAAGCGATCTCAAACAACCTTATGATGCTTCCGGCAAAGATGCCGAAATAGAATCTATAGTAAAAGAAGTACAAAGAATGTATGGTTACCCCGGATAAACCTAAAACAACTGTTTAATCCCCTTTCTCTGTTTTTAAATTTTGCACAAAATCATAAAATTGTAAAAAAATACTTCTTTTCATTTAACTTCGCTTTTATTTACTTATCAGATATTCTTCCTGATTTATAGAACAAAATGAAGTTAGACCTGTTAGCCTTTGGTGTCCATCCCGATGATATTGAATTAAGTTGCGCTGGTACCTTGTTAGTTGAAAAAAATAATGGTAAAAAAGTTGGAATTGTAGATCTTACCCGGGGAGAACTGGGAACAAGAGGTACGGCTGAGACAAGGGAGGAAGAAGCAGCGATTTCAGCTAAAATTCTGGGTGTGGATGCCAGGGAAAATCTGGATATGGCTGATGCTTTTTTTAGAAATGACGAGGAAAACCAGCGAAAGATTATAACCGTTTTAAGAAAGTATCAACCGGAAATTATCCTTTGTAATTCTATTGAAGATCGTCATCCTGACCACGGCCGTTCAGCCAAACTCGTTGCAGATGCTTGCTTTTTATCCGGGCTAAGAAAAATTGAAACTTTTGAAGGAAATAAGAAACAGGAAGTCTGGAAGCCTAAATACGTTTTTAATTATATCCAGGACCAATATGTTTCTCCAAATTTCGTAATTGACATTTCAGATGTAATTGAAAAGAAATTAGAGGCAATCAAAGCATTTAAAACCCAATTTTTCAACGGAAAGGAAAAAGATGGAGAGCCTCAAACCTATATTTCAACTCCTGAGTTTTTGGAAAGTGTAATTAACCGTACAAAAATGTTTGGAAAAATGATTGGCGTAAAACATGCCGAAGGATTTGTATCAAAGAAGATGATAGGAATTAGTTCGCTGGATGCGCTGGTCCAAAATGTTACCTGATTAAAAAATGAATAAATAACTATTATAAAATATTAAAAATAATGACGACTCCTAAATTCATGAAAGGCAAAGGTGATTTTCACATTGTTTTAAAAGACCGTGTTAATCAATATTTTACTGACCATAAGCAACCAGTGACAGGTAATTTTTCACTTCTGTTTAAAGGAATACTATTCTCTTTGCTTTTTCTTGCTGTGTATGTTCACCTGGTTTTTTTTACACCAATCGCCTGGATCGCCATTCCTGAATGTATAATTTTTGGGCTGTTAACTGCTGCCATTGGATTCAACGTGATGCATGACGGGGCACACGGCAGTTTTAGCAAATATAAAATATTGAATAAAGTGGCTGGGGCTTCTCTTAACTTTTTGGGAGGTAGCGCTATTATGTGGAATATGAAGCATAACATTATTCATCACACTTATACCAATATTGATGGTGTGGATGATGATATCGAAGCTCGTCCGTGGATGAGATTTGCCTCCACTCAGAAGAAATTGAAAATGCATAAATTTCAGCAATATTACTTTTGGTTTCTTTATGCCCTATTGCACCTTTTATGGATTTTTGTTTCTGATTATCAAAAATATTTCACACGCAAAATTGGCGTGGTTCAATTAAGGAAAATGACTCCTTATGAACATTTTTCATTCTGGGCTGCCAAATTGATCTATGCTTTTATGTTTATAGCTTTACCTATTATGCTGTTAGGTTTTACCGTATGGCTCGTAGGATTTTTAACTATTACAATGGTTACAGGCCTTGCCATCAGCATGGTATTTCAATTGGCCCATACAGTAGAACATACCGAATTCCCTGTTCCCAGCAAAGCTTCAGGCAAGATTGAAAGCGAATGGGCCATTCATCAGTTGAATACTACCGCAAATTTTGCTACAAAAAGTAAAACTATTTCATGGTTGCTGGGAGGATTGAATTTTCAGATTGAGCATCATTTATTTCCCAGGATTTCTCATGTTCATTACCCGGCTATCAGCAAAATCATAAAGAAGACATGTGGTGAATACGACATTAATTATATCGAGTTTCCTAAAATGGGACAAGCAATTGCTTCCCATATCCATTATTTAAAAAGATTGGGTCAGACAGCCTGAATTATTAAAGAAGTTCAATAAGATATCCGGCTGAAGAATGGGAGACGCTAAAATTTGCTCATTTCAAATCAAGATAGTATCTTTCATTCTGACTAAAAAAAATAGGTTTTTACAGGATTGTTGCTGATTTATCAAAGAATCCTGTTGTAATTTTACTAATATGAATACCCATTTTCAGGATCTTATACCCAAAGATTTTCATGATAATTCCAGAATTTGGATTTACCAGTCTGACCGCGAATTTTCAAAACAAGAGGCGGCAGAGCTTAAGATAAAAATTGCAGAATTTGCTGAGGCATGGAATAGCCATGGAAGCGCAGTTAAATCTTTTGGTGATCTTTTTTTTGGCCATTTTATCATTTTGATAGCGGATGAAACACAGGTAAAAGTGGGTGGATGTAGCACAGATAGCTCGGTCAGATTCATTAAAAGTGTTGAGAAGGAATATAACGTTAAATTACTGGACAGGCAAACTCTTGCTTTTATTGTAAAAGATAAAATCCTGTTAGTTCCTTTGGAAGATGTCAATTTATCAATTGAAAATGAGATCATAAATCCTGAAACTCTTTATTTTAATAACACGATTCTTACCAAGAAACAATTATTAAATGATTGGATCATTCCGGTAAAAGACAGTTGGCTCGCCAAAAGAATCCCCTCCAGTCATTTGTAAAAGAGCAGAATTTTCTGGGAAAAAGCCAGGAAGTATTTGTCTGCCAGCATAGTAATCCAGGATTTCCTAAACATTGAGAATATACTTTTCTTTAAAAAATTCCTCTTCAAATATTTTCTCAATTTCCCAAACCTTCGGATGAAGGCCGCTTTCCTGTATTTCTTTGGATAGATCACCTCCTTTCAGGCAAATCAATCCCGTAATTTTTTGAGGCTGATCTACCGCCTTTTTATTCAATAAGGGTTTGCTCCAAAGCCATAAATCTTTTAAAGGAGCAACCGCCCTTGAAACTACAATATCAAACTTTTTATTTTTGATATCTTCTGCGCGTGTATGCTGCGCCGTTACATTTTTTAAATCAATTTCCGAGGCAATCGCTTCCACCACTTTTAATTTTTTATTGATGCCATCCACCAAATGAAAATGAACTTTTGGAAAAAATATTGCCAGTGGAATTCCGGGGAACCCACCTCCACAGCCAAGATCCATTATTTGATACCCATCAGGGAAATCAAATTGGGCCGCAATTGCAAGGGAATGAAGCACATGATGCTCATAAAAGTGATTCATATCCTTTCTCGAAATCACATTTATTTTTTGATTCCAATCATCATATAAATTTTTTAAGGCTGTAAATTGTTGCAATTGCTTTTCTGAAAAATCGGGAAAGTATTTTAGAAGGATTTCCATAATTGGAAAGTAAAAATAATTCTTCTTATTTATTTACCAGTAAACGAAGGAAAATGCCAAAATTTTATTTTGATAAAAGATTTTTTGTCAAAAGGTCAAAACAAAAATTTTGACTGATATGTCTTACACTCAATTTTTTTATTTAATGTAAATTGCAGTTTTAAGAAATTATTGCTTTTTAAAAAACTATCATTATGCCTTCATTTGATATTGTAAGTAAAGTTGATCTCCAGACTCTTGATAATGCCGTAAATACTGCATCAAAAGAAATAAAAAACAGGTTTGATTTTAAGGGTAATCATGTGGTGATTGACCTGGATAAAAAAGATTTCAAATTAAACCTCGAAGCTGATAGTGAAATGAAGCTGGGGCAGATCATTGATGTCCTTATCAGCAAAAGCATGAAGCAGGGGCTTGCTGCTGAGATTTATGACCTGAGTAAAGAACCTTTTCAGAGTGGGAAAATAGTGAAGAAAGAAATTCCTGTGAGAAATGGTATCAGCCAGGAGGATGCAAAAAAAATTGTGAAACTGATTAAGGACGAAAAATTTAAAGTCCAGGCGTCGATTATGGACGATATTGTAAGAGTTTCCGGTAAAAAAATAGATGATCTCCAGGCGGTGATCCAGGCTTCCAAAGGTTGGGATCTTGGACTGGCTTTGCAATATGTTAATATGAAAAATTAGCGTTTTAGGTTTTGCTAATATATTTTATTGACTTAGCTTTGCACACTCAAAAATGCATGGCAAAATCCATGCTTAAATTTAAACAATTATGAAAAAAGACATTCATCCTAAAAACTACCGTTTTGTGGTTTTTCGCGATATGAGTAACAATACCATGTTCTTAAGCCGCTCAACCGCTGCTTCAAAAGAAACTATTCAGTGGGAAGATGGAAAAGAATATCCTGTTATTAAACTGGAAATTTCAAACACTTCTCATCCGTTTTACACAGGTAAAAATATGTTAGTGGACACTGCAGGCCGTATTGATAAATTTAGAAAACGTTACGAGAAAAAGAAATAAAAAATATTAGTTTTTGATTTTTTATCCCCCTTTCTTTGGGGGATTTTTTTTAATTTCATCCTCTGCGTTTACTAATTATGTTCCGATGAATATTTTACTTGATGATTTATCCTTTAAAGATTCTTTATTCCCTTTTGGCGAAGTCCGGTCTGTATGTCATATCAGAATGGGAATTGTAACGATTTTTGAAAAGTGGCAATATTTTTTTCCAGGTAAAGTATTTATTGCTTCAGAAAAATTGATTCATGATTTTGATGAAAAGGATTGTGTAAAATATCCGGCGAATTTTATTCCTTCTTTTGATTTTTTAAAAATAAGTGCTGTTCGAAATGAAAAGCTATCCTTCACACCTGATTGCAAAATCTTAGAACATCCCTGGCAAATATTTGAATACAATAACTGGGCGATAAACGAAGATTTTAAAATGATTACCTCCGAAAGAAAGTCTCAACCGATTCCCCCTGCAAACCAAACAATTTGTCCTGAAAATATTTTTTTAGAACCAGGCGCTTCAATAAATTTTTCTGTGTTAAATGCAAAGCAAGGGCCGATATATATTGGAAAAGATGCACAGATCGAAGAAGGAAGTTTATTACGTGGGCCCATTTCAATTGGTGAGGGATGCCGGGTAAAAATGGGAGCGAGGATTTACGGAGCTACTACCATTGGTCCCAATTGCCTGGTCGGCGGAGAGATAAAAAATTCAATTTTGATGGGTTGGTCTAACAAGGGACATGATGGATATTTGGGCGATTCAGTAATAGGAGAGTGGTGTAATCTTGGCGCCGGGACAAGTAATTCTAATTTAAAAAATAATGCTTCTTTTGTAAAGATGTGGAGCAGGAAAGACAATGATTTTATTATAGCAGGAACAAAGTGTGGCTTGTTAATGGGCGATTACAGCCGTTGCGCCATCAACACTTCTTTTAATACGGGAACCGTTGTGGGCATATGTTGTAGTATTTTTGGAAATTCCTTTCCTCCAAAATTTATCGATAATTTTTCGTGGGGGGATAAAAAATATATTTTTGAAAAAGCAGTTACAGACATTAATAACTGGAAAAAATTGAAGGGTAAAGAAATATCAGAAAACGAAATTCAATCATTAAAAAATATTTATTAAAAATTAAGAAAGATGAGAAAACAAATAGCTGCAGCCAACTGGAAAATGAATTTAAATTTGAATGAAGCTAACGAATTACTTAAAGGGCTGGTTGCCGAAAATGTTGAATTGTCTTCGGGGCAGGAGGCAGTATTTGCGGTTCCTTTTCCCTATTTGCTTCTGGCAAAAGATAATTTAAAAGGCAACAAAGATTTTTTTATCGCAGCCCAAAATTGTTATATAAAAGAATCAGGTGCTTTTACAGGCGAAGTGAGCGCTTCGATGCTCGCTTCCTGCGGTATTGAATATGTAATAATTGGCCACAGCGAAAGAAGAGAATATTTTAATGAAAACAATTTTACATTGTCTCAAAAGATTGATGTCTGTTTGAAAAATAAATTAAAGCCGATCTTTTGCTGTGGCGAATCCCTGGCAATAAGAGAAGGTGGAACTCAGAATGATTATGTGGAAACCCAGTTAAAAGAAAGCCTGCTTCATCTGGATGCTACAGAAATAAAAGGCTTTGTTATCGCATATGAACCAATATGGGCGATAGGTACAGGAAAAACTGCTACTGCGGGTCAGGCGCAGGAAATGCATGCTCACATCAGGCATATTCTTACTGAAAAATATGGTAATGATATTGCTCAAAGCATTTCAATCTTATACGGAGGAAGCGTGAAAGCAGCTAATGCCAAAGAAATTTTTGAAAAGCCTGATGTAGACGGCGGACTTGTTGGCGGCGCTTCCCTTAATGCTTCGGAGTTTGCAGAAATTATGAGGAGTCTTAAAAAGTAAGATCCCTGGCAATTTTACATTAAGCATAATCATCATAAAATTGTAAAAAATTAAATTCATTCATGATTTAACATTGAGATATGCACCGTGATGATTTACATTTATATCTCAAATTTTAAAATATAGAAATCATGAAAAAATTTATTATTGCCGTTCTTATGATCGTCGGCTCATTCGGTTACGCTAATGCTCAATCTGCCAAAAAAACAGTTAGCAAAAAAGCAACAGCCGCTACCACTGCAACTACATCCGCTGTGAATACTAAAACAGCCAAGGTTGAAAAGAGCAGTACCCATCTGAAAAAAGACGGTACTGCTGACAAACGCTATAAAGAAAATAAAATGAAAGCCACTGCAGCGGGGCCGATGAAGAAAAATGGTACCCCGGACATGAGATATAAAGCCAATAAGAAAAAATAAAATAAAAAAGAATCAGGAAAAGGCCCTTTAATCGGGGCCTTTTTTATTGAGAGCAAACACTTCAACCAGCAAGCAAATAAATACCGAAGATTTTTATTTTTGGAATATGGTTGAACTCATCGGCAGCAGATTTTATTCCGGCAAATTTTAAATTATCTTCGGTTGAATATTTACCGGTATGGAAAGATTTTTCCTGTATAGAGTTTACCAATACAATAAAAAATTATTTTTTTTCTTTTCCATTTTTGCTGCACTTACCTTATTCTGCAATCTCACCGGATTTGAAATAACTCCATTTTATGTATGGGGAATGTATTCTCAAAAAGAAGAGGCTCCAAAAGAATATCAGATTCTCAAAATCAATGCAGATGGGGATTTGGTAGATTATTCAGCCGGGTATTTTCCAGCCAATCGTTTCTTTTTACTTTCTCCGCTTTCTTTTTATGAGTCTCTGAAAACTATGGGTGATCCAACCGAAAGTTTTTTAAAAAGAAAGTTGGAACAAAAATATGAATGGATCAAACCTTACTCAGACAGAGTTGTAAATTCTCAAAAAGAAATGAATGGATTTCCCATGTGGTACAAACGATATATTGATCAAACTACCGGGAAAAAAATTACAAATTTAAAAGTAGAGATACTTTTTGTTTCCTGTGAAAATGAAAATTTATTTAAGGTAGATAGCACTCACACTTTAATTGATGAATAATAAACAACCCGAAATATATTTTTCAGAAAAGCAAACCGGTTTCCTCTGCAGGCTTGTATTTACAATAATCCTGGTAGATCTTGTATTTTCCGGACTTTCCAATACCCTTGTTCATCAACTTCAATCGCCGGTATTAAAATTTACTTATTTGGATCCGGTTTTTTGGGCGATGCATATTTTAGGAATTCCTGAAACAATTACTTCCCATATTTTTCTTGCATGGTTTTGGGATGGGATGCTTTTTATAACCTGTGGACTTGTTATTATTTTTCCAGGCAATAAATGGCTCATTGTTAGCTTTATTATTTTTTATTTTGTTTATTACATTATTTTTAATTCTTTTGGCACTCATCACACACATTCCCTTGTTCCTTTTCTGATAGCACCCGTTGTTTTTTTATTTTCTAAAAGATCTTTTGTATTTGCCTGGCAGGGATTGCGGTTTTTTTTATTATTTTCCTATGCCGCAGCTTTCTTTTGGAAATTTTTTAGATTTTCCTGGCTTCAGGTTGACCAGGGAAATTTAATCATTAAGAAAAATCTTGCTCCTTATTTATTTTTTAATTCCCATACTTACCTGGCACATATTTATTTTTGGTTCTTACAAAATCCCGGAATGGTGTATGCCATTTATTTAGCAGGTTTTATTTTGGAAGGTCTTTTTATTGTAGGATTTTTTACCCGTAAATATGATCGCTATTTATTCGTCATCTCATTGCTTTTGCCTTTGGGATTTTGGTTTATGGCTGATGCTATGTTTTATGAAATGATAATTCTCAGCCTTACATTATTGCCTCTTTCATTAATAGAAAAGTTTGGGGCTTATAGCCCTAAAACAGTTTTGTAAGCTTCATCAAATTGCAGAGCTACACTTTGATAATTAAATTTTTCATTAGCTGATGCAGCAATTTTTTCTTTGTTGAATTTTGTAAAATTATCGAGTAAGTAATTCATCGAATCTTTTAATTTATTTTCATTTTCAGAATCGATGAGAATTCCATTTTCCTCATTGATCACTTCCCTGATTCCTCCTACATTTGTTGAAATCACCGGTAATCCCGTACACAAAGCTTCTAATATCACGCAGGGAAGATTTTCATACCGGCTGAACATTATCAATGCATCCGCTTTCCTTAAATTAGTGGCTACTTCTTCATAAGCTATGAGACCTGTAAAAAAAATGCATTGGTTAAACAACCCGTGATCTTTTGTCCATTGAATAATTTCTTTTGGTGCATTGCCGGCCAGGTACAATTCAAAATCTTTTCGTTGCAGAAATAATTTTTCAGTAGCCTGTAAAATTCCCCAAATATTTTTTTGGTAGCCTAAGGTAGAAATATGTATGAATCTTTTTTTTCCATTTCTTATTTCAATTGAAGGGTAAAATTTGGAAGTGTCAACCACGTTTGGAATCACTTTAAATTTTTTATCTACCTTAAATAATTCATTCATCTTCTCACCTAAATCTTTGGTTACAGGCAAAGGCAAGTCGCATTGTTGATAAACTTTTTTTGAAATCTTTTTATAAAATACCGGCTGCTGAAGAAACCCCTTTTTATTCTCAGGATAGTACCCAGTCCAGTTCTCACTAAGTACATAAGGTAAATTAAATTTTTTCTTTAGCCGCCGGGCAAACATTCCGGCTTTCATCAGCACATTTAAATGAACAATGTCCGGCATTCCAAATTCATCCTTAATCATTTTAAAAATCCGGTTATACAAACGAAAAGTCCAATAATTAGAATGAATTTTTTCAATAAAATTTATTGTTGATTTTGAATAAGGATAATAGCCGTTGAACGAAATCAGATTTTCTGATATTTGTTTGCTTACTGTAACGCGCCCATTTTTAATTTCAGGATCTTTTACAACATGTATTACGAAGACCTGGTTTCTGAGACTGATCGCTTTAGCATGCCTTTCTATAAAATCCCCGTCGAAGGGATCAACTTTAGACGGATACCAGCTTGCGAGAAATAAGACCTTAAACATGCGGCTTAAATTTTTCAGAAAAAAGATTTTTTAAAATCCTGAAATCATTTTTTTTTAGAAATATTAAATCTTTAAAACTGCTTTTGGATAATTTTGAAAATACATACAATGAAGCAAGTCCACTCAGGACATAACCGATACAACTGGCCACAGCGGCTCCTTCTTTGCCATACGTGGGAACCAAAAGCAAATCCCCCGCAAGTATAGTAAAGAAACAAAAAAAAGAGATTTTTAAATTGATATCCTGTCGGTTAATGCCTGCAAAATATGCGGCTAAAATGGTGGTAAGAGTAAAAATTATTACGCCCGGAAGCAAAATGATAAAAGGGTAAACAGATCCTTTGAAATCAATTCCAAAAATAAGAGGAATAAGAACCGGGCTTACTAAAGTCATTAAAATCCCAATAAAAATATAACCATTGAATTGGAACCTCAGGATAGCTTTTACTTTTACCAAAAGTTCTTCTGATGCATTAACAGTAAAAGGAATAATTACGGTAGCAATAGTCATTGGCAGCAACCAAAGTACCTGGCTGAGTTTGGAAGCCAGTGCATACAAGCCTAAATCATCTTTGGTGCGATAAAAATTAATGAACCAATAATCCATGCGGTACGCAAGAAATTGAAAAACATTTGCAAAAAAAGCTACACCGGCATACATAAAAACCAGTTTTAATTGGTGTGATCTCAGGATTCCGCTGCTGAAAGTAAATCTGATCTTTTTAAGCAAAATAACGAGATTGATTATTGACTGTAGTATCGTGAGTGAGATAAAAGTTTTTAAAATAAAAAGCGTGTGCCCATTACCGTTATATTGATTCCTGAGAAGAAGGTATCCGAATACCAGTATAAAAATCAAATTGGTAATTACTGTAATTATATTTAAAGTATCAAACCATTTGTTGCCGGTAAAAATCGCTGAAACATATCCATTCAATAAAATGCCCAACAAATAAAAACTACCCCAGAAAGCCATTTCAGAAGATTGGCTTTCAACATAAAATGAGATTCTGAAAATATTTCTGAAAATTTTTTCTGCAATTAAAATAATAATAATCTGCGCCAATAAGACAATAAAAGCTGAGTTTAGCAGGGCTGAAGAAGAAAATTCTTTTTTTGCAGAATAATACGTGAGCCCGGAGTTAAAACTAAAACTAACCAAAAGCGCAATGATAGCTGAGTTGGTTATAAATAAGGAGTAAATTCCATTTCCTTCGGCGCCGAGTAAGCGAACCATCAACACGGTCACTCCAAATGACAATAAAACATTGACCCCTTTGAATAAGACGTTTTTTATTAATTCACTTTTGAAATTCATTATTGCCAAAATTGATACAATAATTCTTATCAATGAAATTAATAACAGGAAAGACTATACTAATTGTGATAAAAATTCTTTTTACATCTTCTTCCGAAGCGGCTTTTTGCTGTAACATTCATCTTAATTGACTTTGGTTTTGTTACCTTTGCTGCGCTTTTTAAAACTATTTTGGGTAAATGAATAATATCAGAAATTTTTGCATTATTGCACATATTGATCATGGAAAAAGTACGCTGGCAGACCGGTTACTTGAATTTACCCACACGGTAAACGATCGTGAAATGCAGGCGCAGGTGTTGGATAATATGGAACTGGAACGTGAAAAGGGAATTACGATTAAAAGCCATGCCATCCAGATCAATTATAATTTGGAAGGCCAGGAATATATTTTAAATTTAATTGATACTCCGGGCCATGTAGATTTTAGTTATGAAGTCAGCCGCGCACTTGCCGCCTGTGAAGGCGCCTTGCTTTTGGTAGACGCTACCCAGGGCATTCAGGCACAAACTATTTCCAATTTATATCTTGCTATTGACAACGATCTTGAAATCATTCCGGTGCTTAATAAAATTGATATGGATGGAGCAATGATTGCTGAAGTTGAAGATCAGATCATTGAATTGATTGGTTGTAAGCATGAAGATATTTTGCATGCCAGTGCAAAAACCGGAGTAGGTATTGAAGAAATTCTTGCTGCCGTTATAAAAAGAATTCCTCCTCCCGAAGGAAATCCTGAAGCTCCTTTGCAGGCTTTGATCTTTGATAGTGTGTTCAATAGCTTTCGAGGGATTATTGTTTATTACCGGATATTTAATGGCATTTTAAAAAAGAACGATAAGATCAAATTTTCGAATACCGGTAAAGAATATAACGCCGATGAAGTAGGTATTTTGAAAATGGGTATGATGCCCAGGAACGAAGTAAAGGCCGGTGATGTGGGATATGTAATTACCGGAATTAAGAATGCCAAAGAAGTAAAAGTAGGAGACACTATTACTACTACTGCGAATCCATGCAAAGAATCTATCAAAGGTTTTGAGGAAGTGAAGCCAATGGTTTTCGCAGGAATATTTCCTGTGAACACTGACGAATTTGAAGAGTTACGTGATTGTATGGAAAAGCTTCAGCTTAATGATGCTTCACTAACTTTTGAGCTGGAAACCTCACAGGCATTGGGATTCGGCTTTCGGTGTGGTTTTTTGGGAATGCTTCATATGGAAATTGTGCAGGAAAGATTAGAGCGCGAATTTGATCAGACTGTAATCACTACTGTTCCGAATGTTAGCTTCTTTGCCTACACTACCAAAGGCGAAAGAATTACGGTAAACAATCCTACTCAAATGCCGGACCCAAGCAGGATTGAAAAGGTAGAGGAACCTTTTATCAAAGCTCAGATCATTACCAAACCCGATTATATAGGAAACATAATGTCATTATGCATTGGGAAAAGAGGCATACTGACCAATCAAACCTATCTGACGCCAACCCGCGTTGAGCTTAGCTTTGAGATGCCTTTGACTGAAATTGTTTTTGATTTTTATGACAGGTTAAAAAGTGTTACCCGCGGATATGCTTCATTCGATTATCACCCGATTGGCTATCGCGAAAGCGATATCGTAAAAATGGATATTCTGCTCAATGGCGATAAGGTGGATGCTCTTAGCTCATTGATTCACCGTAGCAGATCGCAGGAATTTGGCAGAAAACTTTGCGAAAAACTAAAAGATCTTGTCCCGCGCCAGCAATTCCAAATTGCCATCCAGGCTGCTATCGGCGCAAAGATCATTTCGCGCGAAAATATCAGCGCTATCAGGAAAGATGTTACAGCCAAATGTTATGGAGGTGATATAAGCCGCAAGCGTAAATTACTGGAAAAACAAAAGGAAGGTAAAAAAAGAATGAAGCAGATCGGCAATGTTGAAGTTCCCCAGGAAGCCTTCCTCGCAGTTTTGAAACTGGACGAATAATGGAGGCTTTCAAAGAATGATTTTAGAAAAAAACCTGTAGTAAACGAATATTTTTGATTTTTTTTAATTTTCCGAACCTATCTGGCTTACCCTGCTATTGGATGAATAAAGAAAATTGGTTACTTTTCAGAAAAAATTTTATGTCATCAATTTCATTGAATAAAGAAATGAATATTGAGGTGAAGGTGCGCCTCATTCGTAAAGGGGATGATGAGCCACTGACTGGTAACGGGTATAAGGTACGCCTTTATGACAGTGATATTTTTAATGATGATTTTTTGGGTGAAAGTATACCTGATGAAGAAGGATTATCTAAATTTCTTTTCTCACAGGCAGATTTTTCAAAGACTTTTCCCCGTGAAAAAAAACCAGATTTTTATTTTGTCGTTTACAAAAATGATCAGCCTGTTTTTAAAAGTAAAGTGATGTCAAACCTTGATCTTTCTGATATAGAAGAATTTATTATGAAGGAAGGTGAAGTGATAGATCTCGGCACTTTTTTAATTGATGCGGATTAGATCAAAATTCCTTCATTATATCTGCAAATAATTGGTAGGAATAAAGTTTCGCTTTCTGATCATAAATATTTGAAATCACCATAATCTCATCCATTGCTGTTTTTTCAATAAGGGTTTTCATTTTTGATTTTATCGTGTCAGGACTTCCTATTAATGATAACTGCAACATCTGCCTGGCTGCTTCTTCTTCATAATCTGTCCATAATTCTTTCATATTATCAACGGGTGGTTGTAATCGTGTGCGCCTTCCCGTTATAATACCTATAAACATCTGGTATAGCGAGGTGGCAAGTCGATTTGCTTCGATGTCAGTATCGGCTGCAATTACGTTTACACAAGGCATGAAGTAGGGCTTTTCAAGCGAAAAAGATGGTCTGAAAGTTTTGTGGTATAATTCTATCGCTGCATAAAATTGAGCAGGAGCAAAATGGCTTGCGAAGGCATAAGGCAATCCCAAATACCCGGCAAGTTGGGCGCTGTCTGTACTTGAACCCAATATCCAGATTGGAATATCCTGTCCTTCTCCGGGAATAGCCCTCACTTTTGAATTGCTGTTTTCTTTGGAAAAAAAAGTTTGAAGTTTTAAAATATTTTGAGGAAAATCTTCAGCAGAACTGTAACGTGTTCCCCTCAGTTCCATGGCGGTTAGTTGATCAGTTCCAGGTGCGCGGCCTAATCCCAGGTCAATTCTTCCCGGATAAATAGATTCCAGGGTTCCGAATTGTTCAGCAACTGCTAAAGGCGAATGGTTAGGAAGCATAATGCCGCCCGAACCAACACGCATCACAGACGTACCTCCAGCAATATAGCCGATAAGTACCGAAGTGGCAGAACTTGCCACACTAATCATATTATGGTGTTCGGAAAGCCAATAGCGATTATAACCAAGTTTCTCTGTATGCTGCGCCAGTTGAAGGCTTTTTGCAAAAGTTTCTTTAAGTGTAGCGCCTTCTGTAACGGTAGCCAAATCTAATACTGAATAGGGGATAGTTGTGGATTTCTTATGCATTCTTGTTTTTTAAAAATAATTTCAAAGTTCCTTAAAAGAAAAGTAAAAGAATCAAAAGAATTAGTTTCAATTTTATTGGTGATCTACATTTCTGATATTATCTTTATTTAAAACGTGCTGGCAGCCTGTAGTGCAGGTGGTATTTGCTTTTCCGGATTTTGTTAATTTGAAATAAATTGAACACTTTAGGGCAGCAGGTTTTGTTGAATATTGGCACATTTTTTATTCAGTATATATTTAAAAAATAGTTAGCATGAAAAAATATGTAGTGGTTTTAGCGGGTACTTTTCTTTTTTCAAGTTGTGTGGCAAAAAGATATTTGATACAATCACAAAAGGAAACAGCCGCTCTCAGGGCTGACAGTACGGATTTAGCCATTCGTAATTCTTCTTTAAATCAAAATATTGCGACACTTAAGGATCAGATCGCCTCCCTGCAAAAAAATATTGATGATCTTAATACAAAAATTTCTGCATTGAGCAGCCAGAATACCCAGTTGGGGCAACAGTCTGCCCAAAGCAAGCAAGATCTGCAGCAGCAGAAACAAAAATTGGAGCAATTACAAAATCTGTTAAATCAGCAAAAGGAAGCTTCTGAAGAATTAAAAAATAAGATGGCTGAGGCTTTGAAAGGATTTAATTCAAATGAACTTTCGGTTTATAATAAAGATGGTAAAGTGTATGTAAGTCTTTCAGAACAATTATTATTCCCTTCGGGTAGTGCGGTGGTAAATCCCAAAGGCGTGGATGCATTGTCCAAACTCGCTGCAGTACTTAATCTGAACAACGACGTAGCGGTAAATATTGAAGGGCATACTGATAGCATTCCAATTCGTGGCCGATACCAGGATAACTGGGATCTAAGCACAGCGCGGGCCAATGCAATTGTACGGATTTTGGTAAACAATTATAAAGTAGATCCTACGAGGGTGATCGCCTCAGGGCACAGTTACTATGAACCGGTAGCTACCAATTCTACTCCGGAAGGAAGAGCCAAAAACCGCCGGACAGATATTATTCTTTCTCCCAAACTGGATGAGATGTATAAATTATTAGGAATGTAAAAAAGTTGAAAATAGAAATCAGTTTTATTTATTGATTTACTTCTTAAAAAGTGCCCTGGTAAGTTGGGCATTTTTTTTATGTTTAATGGAGAGAAATACAATATTCACATGTTGTGGATTAATTTTATTTTAATCTATAACATTTAAGAATTATTATCGTTAATGAATTTGATTACACGAAAATTCTTAAATGAAACTCTTATGAAGAAAATTATTTTTACACTTTTTATTTTCCAGGCGCTTGCTGCTTCTGCACAACCACAGCTTACTTTAAAAAAAGCATCAAACAATTTAAAGCCAATTGTTGAACAAGTGGCGCGCGATTATTATCAGAATTTTAATAGTATTAAAGGAGACACAATTAATGCAAGTGAGTCAACTATTGAGTTTAAAAGCAGAGTCTCACCGGCTGATGCTTTATCCACTTCTATTACAAAGTATATCAATCCTTATTCTTACACATGGGAAGCTATCATGTTTCAAACAGAAGA
>JBIQMJ010000001.1:0-48901 GCA_044463445.1 Segetibacter koreensis | reverse complement strand
TTGACTACACTTTTCATTACAAAGTCATCCGGCTTTTCAATTTCGTTCTCCTCTACATATTTCTCTATCAATCTCACAAAAGGTTTTCCAAATTTCATCGCTTTCCCAACACTTACTCCCTGGCATTTTTCTAATTCCTTCAGGGTGGTGGGATAAAGTGTTGCCATATCTATAAGGCTGTTTTCAAGAAATATAACAAAAGGTGGCAAGTTTCGTTTTTTTGCTTCCTGTTGCCGCAGGTCTTTTAATAATCCTATAAGCCTTTCATCTGCAGCGCCTGCTTCACCGGAATCAATGGCGTCTTCCTCTTCTTCCCCATCAGTTTCATAAATATGGTTTAAGGCTATTTTAAATGAGGTTGGCTTCTTTAAAAAAGCATCCCCTTCTTTAGTGATTTTTAAAACTCCGTAATCCTCAATATCCTTCTGAATTAAATTTTCAAGAAGCATCTGCCTGATCAGTGAGTTCCAAAAATGTTCATCTTTCCCTTTACCAGAACCAAACTCTGGCCTTTCTTCATGATGGTACATTTTTATTTGAGGATTCAATTTACCAATGATCACCGGAATCATATAAGTAATTGGGAATCGTTCTTCCAATGCCTTGATAGCGTTTAAAGCTATTGTGGCTTCATTCATCGCTTCGATCAACTCTTTGGGATTTTTACAGTTATCACATTTCCCTCCGCAATTCTCATGTTCGTATTTTTCTCCAAAGTAATTCATCAACATTTTGCGGCGGCAAACACTGGTTTCAGAATAAGCAACCGTTTCATTAATCAACTGAGCACCAATTTCTCTTTCGCTCAACGACTTATCCCGCATTAAATGCTCAAGTTTAGCTACATCTTTGTGTGAATAATAAAGAAGACATTTTCCTTCCAAACCATCACGCCCGGCCCGGCCTGTTTCCTGGTAGTAATTCTCTATTGATTTAGGAATGTTATAATGAATTACAAACCGGATATCTGGCTTATCTATTCCCATTCCAAAAGCAATCGTAGCCACAATAACCTGTATTTCTTCACCTAAAAACTGGTCCTGCCTTTTTGCTCTTAATTTGGTATCAAGGCCGGCATGATAAGCAACAGCCTGGATACCATTTGCCATTAATGTCTCAGCGAGTTCTTCGGTCGTTTTACGGTTCAGCGTATAAATAATTCCACTCTTGCCTTTATTGTGAGAAATGAATTTTACAATACTTTTTATGGCCTGGTCCTTTTTAACTTTTGGAACCACTTCGTAATAAAGGTTTGACCGGTTAAAAGAAGAAATAAAAATTTCAGGATTGCGAAGTCCTAAATTTTTTATAATATCATTTTGAACCTTGGGTGTGGCAGTGGCGGTGAGTGCAATAACCGGCCGTGTTTTATCTATATCGTCCATTATTTCTCTTAATCTGCGATATTCCGGTCTGAAATCATGTCCCCATTCGCTAATACAATGGGCTTCATCCACTGCAAAAAATGAAATTTTCAACTCTTTTAAGAATTCAACATTTTCCTCTTTTGTCAAAGTCTCCGGAGCAACATACAAGAGTTTGGTATTTCCAGAAAGAAGATCGTCCTTAACCAGTTTCTGTTGTCCCTTGTTCAGTGAACTGTTCAAAAAATGAGCTATATTATCAGTGCTGCTATATCCACGAACCAGGTCAACCTGGTTTTTCATTAATGCTATTAAGGGCGAAACAATAACGGCGCAACCCTCACTAATTATAGCTGGCAATTGATAACACAGACTTTTCCCTCCGCCGGTAGGCATAATCACAAATGTGTCTCGTCCGGAAAGAAGGCTTTTGATTATTTCCTTTTGAGGTTTTTTAAAAGATTTAAAACCAAAATGATTTTGAAGTTTTTCGGAAAGAAGAATGTCATTTGCTAATTCCGTATTATTACTTTTACTTAAAGTTTTTGATTTTTGGATTCTTGGATTTTTTGTTGTGGGCATTGTTTTTCTTTTCTACTATTCAATCTAAAAGGATTTCAAAGTTAATTCTTTAAATGAAAATTAAGGTTAAAGTTATAATTCTTAATTTCACCCTTTTAAGATAATGGGTTAAGATACGAAGATTTTGGATTACTAAAACAAAATTCATTCCCTTTGTTCAACCATACTTTTCCAGTACGTTTGCAATTTTTCCAGGATTTATCCATATTTGAAAACCAGAAACCATATACCTTTTTGAATCAGATTAATGGCCATTAATATAATAAGCACCGGTAAACAAACAATTATTGCAGAATCTCATTCTGTAGCCGCGCTTTTAAATAATATAAATGAAAATTTTGAAAAAGCAGTATTACAAATTTTCGAATCAAAAGGAAGATTGGTAATCAGCGGAATTGGCAAAAGTGCTATCATTGCGCAAAAAATTGTTGCTTCACTTAATAGTACAGGGACCCCTTCTCTTTTTTTACATGCCGCTGATGCTATCCATGGAGACATCGGGATGGTGCTGCCCGAAGATATCGTAATGATTCTTAGCAAAAGTGGCGACAGTCCCGAAATTAAGGTTCTCGTTCCACTTATAAAAAATTTCAGAAATCCATTGATTGCCATTTGTGGAAACATGCAAAGTTACCTGGCAAAATGTGCTGATATTGTTTTGAATACCACTGTTGAGGAAGAAGCTTCACCTTATAACCTGGCGCCTACCAGCAGCACTACCGCCCAATTAGTGATGGGGGATGCGATTTGTGTGTGCCTGATGGAATTGCGTGGATTTAATCCGGAAGATTTTGCTAAATTTCATCCCGGAGGAACCTTGGGAAAAAGATTGTATTTACGTGTGGGTGAACTTTCAATAAATAATGAAAAGCCATCAGTAAAAACCGGCAACTTACTAAAAGAGGTGATCATTGAAATTACAAAAAAACGTTTGGGAGTAACCGTTGTATTGGATGATGCTGATAAAATAGCCGGCATCATAACTGATGGAGATCTTAGAAGAATGCTTGAAAAAGATTTGTATCATGCAGAGGTAAAAGCAAAAGATATAATGACTTCTAACCCAAAAACAATCGATAGTAAATCATTGGCGGTTCATGCGCTTGACATCATGCGGAATAACAATATAACTCAACTGGTGGTTACAGAAAACCACCGGTATTTGGGAATTATACATTTACACGACCTGATTAAAGAAGGGATCATTTAATTAAAAACAATGATTAATAATAAAAATAACTACGTTGCCATAATGGCCGGAGGAATCGGAAGCCGTTTCTGGCCTGTGAGCCGGGTTGATCTTCCCAAGCAATTTCTGGATATTTTAAATACAGGAAAAACTCTTATCCAATCCACTTTTGAGAGGTTTGTCCAATTTATTCCTCTTGAAAATATTTACATCGTAACTTCCCATCAATACAAAGATATTACGCATAGCCAATTGCCGGATTTGCCGGAAGAAAATATTGTCTGTGAACCCTCCCGAAAAAATACAGCTCCCTGTATCGCTTACATTTCGTATAAAATTCAACAATTAAATGCTGAAGCCAATCTTATTTGTGCTCCCGCGGATCATCTGATTTTGGATGATGTAGCTTTTATTAAAACAAGCATAGAAGCTTTGGCATTCACCAAAAAGAATAACGCGCTTCTTACATTGGGTATCAAACCTTTTCAACCTAATACGGGTTATGGGTATATTCAATATGAGCAACCATCAGTAAGCGATAATATTTTTAAAGTAAAAACATTTACAGAAAAACCAGATCTGGAATTAGCAAAAACTTTCATTGCCAGCGGAGATTTCTTATGGAATGCCGGAATTTTTGTTTGGCAAACCAAAAGTATTATCGCCGCTTTTGAAAAATATCTTCCTGAAATTCATGAACTTTTTCATGGAGCTAAAAATGCGATGAATTCAGACCAGGAAAAAGAAGCAATAGAGATAATCTATCCATTATGCGTAAATATTTCAATAGATTACGGTATTTTAGAAAAGGCCGATAATGTGTATGTAATTCCTTCATCCTTTGGCTGGAGCGATTTGGGTACCTGGGGCAGCGCTTATGAAAACCTGGAAAAAGATTATCACGAAAATGCTGTCGCTGGTAATAATATCATTCTCTTTGATTCTTACAAAAATATTGTTCATACCACAGGTGACAAGCTAGTTTTATTACAGGGCCTTGATGGTTATATTGTGGTGGACACAAAAGATGCTCTCCTGGTTTGCAGGAAAGAAAACGAACAGAATATCAAAGAATATCTTACTGAAATAAAAAGAAATAAAGGAGATAGGTACTTATAATTACCAAAAAAATTATAATTATGCCAACCTTCCTTTCAAGTAAATTACCTAATACGGGAGTCACCATTTTCACCGTAATGAGCATGCTGGCTACAGAACATAAGGCTATAAACCTTGGGCAGGGAACACCGGATTTCGATATAAGTGAAGAATTAATCGATCTTGTGGCCAGAGCAATGAGAGATGGACATAATCAATATGCACATCGAAATGGTCTATTATCTTTAAGAGAAGCCATTGCTGAAAAGATTCATTTTCTATATGGCAAAAAGGTGGATCCTCTAACCGAGATCACCATAACTCCCGGGGCTACTTACGGCATTTATACCGCTCTTACTACTGTTTTAAATCCAGGAGACGAGGTAATCGTTTTTGAACCGGCCTATGATAGTTATGTTCCTGGTATTATCGTCAACGGAGCTACACCTGTATTAATTCCTCTGGATTATCCCGAATATAAAATTGATTGGTCAGTAGTAAAAGAGAAAATAACTCCCGCCACCAAAATGATCATTCTTAACTCTCCCAACAATCCCACAGGGAAAACCCTTTGTAAAAGAGATATGGATCAACTGAAAGAAATTATAAAAGGAACAGATATAATTTTGTTGAGCGATGAAGTGTATGAGCATATTATTTTTGATGGCAACCAACACGAAAGCATTTTAAAATATCCTGAACTTTATGACCGGAGTTTTGTGATTTTTTCTTTTGGTAAAGTGTATCAGTGCACCGGATGGAAGATGGGTTATTGTGTAGCTCCTGATAAACTTATGGAAGAATTCTTAAAGATCCATCAATACAATTGCTTTAGTTGTAACACTCCCATTCAAATCGCGCTTTCATCATTTATCTATAAGAGAGATGAATATCTCCGGCTCAGGATCTTTTTTGAAGAGAAACGGAATTATTTTTTGAAATTAATGTCGGAAACAAAATTTAAACCCATTTCTTCTAACGGAAGCTATTTCCAACTTTATGATTTTTCTGATTTAAGCCATGAAAATGAATTTAAGTTTGCCAAAAAGCTGACACAAAAGGCAAGAGTAACCGGTATTCCGGTTTCGGCCTTTTACCAAAATGGCCATCAAAATAATGTTTTAAGATTCTGTTTTGCCAAAAAAAAATCAACTCTGGATGAAGCGGTGGACAGGCTTCTTTCTTTTCAAAATGAGTGATCCTTCTTTAACTTACTTATTTGGGTAATTCTTTCTCTCTTAGGTAAAATATTCAACAATTTGAACATTTTAGTCAGTCATCTTAAACCATTACTACTATCAAGCCTTCATGGAACATATTTTGTCCTTTTCTGACTATCATTAATCTTAAATAAAAAATTTTATGAAAAAGCTAAGTATTGTAATAATTATTGCAGGGGCCATGTTTATCTCAGCCTGTAGCGGAAACTCAAATTCACCCGGTAATTCCGATAGTACCAATACAATGAATTCAAATGACACCACCATGACAACTATGAATAATACAGACACGAGCCAGATCATGGTGGGCGAAGATGCCAAAAAATTTACAAATGAAGCAGCAGCAGGTGGATTGTTTGAAGCGGAAATGGGTGCAATTGCACAAAGAAATGCAAGCAGCAAGGCTGTAAAAGATTTTGGGAAAATGATGGTGGATGATCATACTCAACTTAACCAGGAACTTCAGGCTCTTGCTAACAAAAAAAATGTTCCCCTGCCAACAGAAATAACCAATAATCAAAAAGATGATACTTCCAAACTTGGTAAAGAAACAGGATCCAAATTTGATAAAGATTATATTTCAATGATGGTTAAGGACCATGAAGAGGATATTGATGCCTTTAAAAAAGCAGGTGATGATATCAAAGATCAGGAGTACAAAGATTTAATTACAAAAGCCCTACCTGTGCTTCAAAAACATTTAGATGCAGCTAAAGCTATAAAAGACAAAATGTAAAAACCCGGGATAAATAAGGGGGCTGATTGGCCTCCTTTTTTTAATTGCCTCTCTTCAATTCACCTATTCTCTTCAATTCATCTATTTTTTAAAAACTCTTTGATTTCCATCTTTAATCTGCCACTAAAAAATTTACCAGATAAGTACTAAATTTGTTAGTGTTAATAAATATTAATTTCTATATTTGTGCAAGGGATAACTTTACACAATAATACTCAATTAAAAAATATTTATGGCAGCAAATACCCCGGATAAATTGTCCGAAAAATTAAAAGCTTTAAAACTAACTATTGATAAAATAGATAAAGATTATGGTAAAGGAAGTGTGATGATGATGAATGAGCGTTCGCAGGAACCTCATGAAACTATTTCTACCGGATCGCTTGGATTAGACGTAGCGCTTGGAATCGGCGGTCTTCCAAAAGGAAGAGTAGTTGAAATTTACGGGCCGGAATCTTCAGGTAAAACCACCTTAGCCATTCATGTGATTGCGGAAGCCCAAAAAAAAGGTGGAATGTGTGCTATAATTGACGCTGAACATGCGTTTGATAGTACATATGCCAGAAAATTAGGAGTAAACGTCGACAATCTTTTAATAAGCCAGCCGGATTATGGAGAACAAGGATTAGAAATAGCAGATAGATTAATTCTTTCCGGGGCTCTTGACGTAGTTGTTATCGATTCAGTGGCAGCATTGGTGCCAAAAGGCGAGTTGGAAGGAGAAATGGGAGACAGCAAAATGGGACTTCAGGCTCGTTTAATGAGCCAGGCAATGAGAAAATTAACCGCGACAATAAGTAAGACTAATTGCTGTTGTATTTTTATTAATCAGCTCAGGGATAAGATAGGGGTTATGTTTGGAAACCCCGAAACCACTACCGGTGGAAATGCGCTCAAATTTTATTCTTCAGTTCGTTTGGATATCCGCAGAATGGCTCAAATAAAAGATGGAGATCAATCTGTAGGAAACCGTGTAAAAGTTAAAGTGGTTAAAAATAAAATGGCTCCTCCTTTTCGTGTTGCCGAATTTGATATAATTTTTGGAGGTGGAATTTCAAAAGTGGGTGAAATCATTGATATGGGGGTCGATTTGGGAATTATTCAAAAAAGTGGAAGTTGGTTTAGTTATGATACTACCAAACTTGGTCAGGGCCGCGAAGCAGTAAAGCAACTTTTAATTGATAATCCTGATTTGGCAAATGAACTCGAAAATAAAATAAAAGCAAAAATTGCTGAGGGAACAGTTTAAATACAGACCAGTTTAAAATTTGTAAAGGGAATTGCCTGTTTTCGGACAGGCAATTTTTTTTGAGCAAAATAAAAATTAAACTATTTATTCGTTTACTCCTCTATGGTAAATTTTAGTTTATAAACCATATTTCTTACTTATCTCCAGCATTTTCATGATTGGCTTTTTGGAAGCTTCTATCAACTTTTCATCCAAAAGTATTTCCGGCTCTTCATATTTCATACACAGATACAATTTCTCGAGCGTATTCAGTTTCATAAACGGGCAATCGTTGCATGCGCATGAATTATCAGGAGGCGCGGGAATAAATGTTTTTAAAGGCGATTGTAGCTGCATCTGATGAATGATACCAGCTTCGGTAGCTACGATAAATTCAGTGGCAGGATTTTGAGAACTGTATTTCAATAAAGCGCTGGTACTTCCGATAAAATCGGCTTCTTTTAAAATAGCCTCTTCGCATTCAGGATGGGCTATTACTTTGGCATTTGGATGCCTTATTTTTAATTTGGTGATCTTTTCAAGGCTAAATAATTCATGAACCTGGCAGGCTCCGTTCCACAACACCATGTCTCTTCCTGTTTTTTTAATCAAATAGGCGCCAAGGTTCCTATCCGGTGCAAATATAATTTTCTGATCATTAGGCAAACTGTTTATAATCGCTTCGGCATTGGATGAAGTGCAGATAATGTCGCTTAACGCCTTTGTTTCTGCGGAACAATTTATGTAAGTTATTACTACATGACCCGGATGAGCTTCTTTAAATTTCCTGAAGGCTTCGGCCGGAGCTGAATCAGCCAGTGAGCAACCAGCATTCAAATCAGGCAATAAAACTTTCTTATTGGGATTTAAAATTTTTGCAGTTTCAGCCATAAAATGCACACCGGCAAACACAATCATATCCGCAGTGGTGGACTGAGCTTTTTGAGCAAGGGCAAGACTGTCTCCAATAAAATCGGCAATATCCTGGATGTCTGGTTCCTGGTAATAGTGGGCAAGTACGATGGCATTTTTTTCAATTTTTAAGCGTTCAATTTCCGAGAACAGGTCCAAGTTAGGATCAATATCCAAATCCAAAAAACCTTTTTTCTTTAAATTTTTTTTTGCTTCCTGAATGTTAATATCTGCCATAATATTTATTATTAATACTTTTTAATTTAAACGCCTATTATTATTAGGTATGTGAATTTGTGGATAGATTATTTTTTATTTCTGAGGCAAAATTAAATTATCCTTCTTATCCCCATCAATCCACAAAGTTCCAACAAGACGTAATTCATCACAATAATGATAAAATTGGCTTTTTTAACAGTCTGTTGATAAATTATAACGTTGATAAATTTATGAAACGTTTTCTTAAAATATTTGTGAGTCTGATTTGGATAAAATGTGTTTTTTTTACCCTCAAAAAAGGAATGATGAAAAATAAGTCAGGTTATTAAAACTTATTCAACAAAAGAATTTATGAAAACCCGGTTTTCTCACAATAAAAACAATTTTCCCACAGCCAATTGTTGAAAACTATTTTTGGATTTTTAGGGCAGAAGGATTTTTTAAATTGGTGCATATTTAAAAAACAATGCCAGCGCTAATTTCAATGGGTTATCCACAGTTTGTTCCTATTTTATTTTACACTATTTTTGCCGCCTCATTTCAAATCTAAGAGAAAATACAATATGTCAATCATTCAGACGATTCGTGAAAAAGGCACTGTTATCGTAATTGCGCTCATCGGAATAAGCCTTGTTGCTTTTATATTAATGGACTCTATGAGCAGCGGGAGGGGCAGTTCATTATTCGGCGGAGGAAACACTACGTCGGTAGGTGTAGTGAACGGAGAAAAAATTAATATTAATACTTTTAACGACCGGGTGAAGGAAGTTCAACAACAATATCCAAATGCTGGTTCTTCGCAGAACAACCAGATTATGGAATCTGTCTGGAACCAAATGGTGGCCGAAAAAATTGTGGATGACCAGTTTCAGAAATTAGGTATCACATTTACGCCAGAGGAAATGAGTTCTATTATGTTCAGCGACGAGGCACCTCAACAATTGAAACAGGCTTTCACTAATAAGGAAACAGGCGAATATGACATAGAACAGGCAAAGCAATGGTGGGCTCAAACAAAAAAGAACCAAAATGAAGAGCAGAGAAATGCAGTTATTTCACAGATAATTGATCCGATGCGTTTGAATTCGCTTTATACTAAATATACTTCACTGATTGCTGGAAGTATGTATCAACCCAAATGGCTGGTAAAGGAGCAGAGTGAGGAAAAAAATCAGTTTGCAAAGATTTCTTATGTGGCAGTTCCTTATTCCCAGGTGAGCGATAGTTTGGTAAAAGTTACTGATGAAGATATCAAAACTTATTTGAACAATAATAAAATAAAGTATAAACAGGAACCGGGAGTAATGGTATCTTATGTTTCTTTTAGCGCGGCTGCCAATGCAGAAGACAGCGCAAAAATCCTGAAAGCTTTGGAAGATTTGAAGCCTCAGTTTGCTCTTGATTCCAATGCAAAATTTTTCCTTGGCAGAAACTCCTCTGTAATTCCTTATTCGGGCGAATATGTTCCTCAATCTAAAATTCAGTCTCCCATGAAAGATTCAATTATAGCTTTGCCCAACGGAAGTGTAGTCGGACCTTACCTGGATGGAGGAAATTATGTACTTGCAAAAAAAATAGGCAGTAAAGTTTTACCGGATTCAATCAAATGTCGTCATATTTTATTAGGGACCATTAATCCTCAAACTCAACAACCTTTAATGGATGACAGCACAGCTCACAGGCTGGCAGACAGTATTGCAACTGCAATAAAAAACGGAGCCAACTTTGATTCGCTCGATGCTAAATATTCCACTGATGAAGCGGCTAAACAAACCAATGGCGTGATGACATTTGACCTGGAAACTATTCAAAGCGACAATTTTGCAAGGCCTTTTGGTGACTTTTTATTAAATGACCAGGGTGAAACAAAGAAGGTAGTAAAAACTCAATTCGGATGGCACTACATCGAAATTCTTGAAAAGAAAGATTTTCAGCCGAGTTATCAAATTGCTTACATGGCCAAAGAAATTGCACCAAGCGATGAAACAATCAATAATGCAAATACCGAGGCTATAAAATTATCGGGCTATGCAAAAGATGAAAAATCGTTTAATGAGTATGTAGCTAAAAATGGTTTGAAAAAAGTGGAGGTCCCTACCGAAGTAAAAGAAAATGATTACCAGCTTGGCCAGCTTCAGGATGCCAGAACGGTGGTGAGATGGGCTTTTGATGCAAAAGAAGGCCAGGTATCTGAACCGTTTTCAATAAAGGATAATTTCATAGTAGCTATTGTTGATAAAAGATTGAAAGAAGGTCTTCCTGATCCTGAAACCGCACGCCCAATGGTGGAAGGAATTATTCTGAACAACAAAAAAGCGGATGTGATCAAAAAGAAACTCGGCAACCCTTCCACATTGGAAGCAGCAGCAGCAGCGTATAATTTGCAGGTTTTAACAACAGGTGAGGATTCCACACTTACATTTGATGCGCCAATAATAAATGGTATAGGGCATGAACCAAAGGTAGCAGGAGCAGCGTTCAACAAGACTTATCAGACCAAAATATCGCCGATTATTGCAGGGAATTCAGGAGTATTTGTTATAAAAGTGAATGGTGTGTTTTCCAAAGGCCCTGTGAATGAATCTTTACAAAAATTACAAATGAGTGATGAGCTAAATAAAAACATTCAGTCGGCCCTTAGCGAATCATTCCAGGAATTAAGAAAAACAGCTGATATAAAAGACTACAGAAGTAAGTTCTTCTAAAATATAAAAAGATCTGGAAAAGCCACTGTTAGAAAACGGTGGTTTTTTTTACATGAAAGTTGGCAAGCGCCAGAAAAGGATTTTGTAACTTTACTCAAATACAAATTAATGGAAGATGTCATAATAAATAAAGTGGCTCAGAGCGCCTTGGTAACTTTTGACCTGGAAAAATTTTATCCTGCAGAAGAAATAATAACTTTTGATGTAAAGGATTATTTGTACATGGAATTGATTTTAAAAGAAAAGGAATATCGGGACACCTTGAAAAATCTTGACTGGAAAATTTATGAAAATAAAGTGGTTGCACTTACCTGCTCTGCGGATGCCATTATTCCTCTTTGGGCGTATATGTTGGCGGTAACGTATTTGCAGCCCTTTGCAAAAGACATTCAATTTGGCAACTCAGAAGAAGTGTTTAAATTTTTGTTTTTAAAAAATCTGGAGCAAGTGGATCCCAAAGAATTCGAAGATAAAAAAGTGGTAGTAAAAGGCTGCGGAGACAAGTCAATTCCTGAAATTGCCTATGTGGAGATCACAAAAATTCTTCGTCCTGTAGTTAAAAGCATTATGTACGGCGAGCCTTGCAGCACGGTTCCGATTTATAAAAAGAAGTAGCCATTTTCTATTTGGATAAAAACAAAAAATGGTTTTAAAACTTCGTTTACTCCTACTGTTATTTTTGAACCCAGACAGAAACGGAACCCCCGTTGCATAAAAACTTACCCCAACCGTCTTTGTTTATTTTTATTTCTTCTTTTCTTTTATGCAAAAGATCAATAAAAATTTTTCCTGCATACCGTTTTCCTATTTCCATATTTTTATAGCCATGTTCACCATTTGATAACAATACGGCGCACCCCACATGTTGGTCGTCTCCTTCCCTTATCCAACCGATACAGTTTTTGTGATTAAAGTAATCGCGTGTTGGTCCAAAGGCATTGTTGTGCCGTGCCTGCATCAGCATTTCCAATTCCTCTACTTTTGAGAGCCATATCTCGTATTCATTACCATCTTCGCCGGTATCCCGGTAGTGCGCCCCATAAATATCCGGGTAAAAAATACAGGGATAACCCTCAAAACGCAAGAGAATTAAAGAATAGGCAATTGGTTTGAACCACGCTTCTACCGGGGCTTCAAGGGATTGGAGTGGCTGCGTGTCATGGTTGGAGACAATCGTTACCGCTTTTTCAGGATGAACTTTTAATAAGGTATTGTCAAAAATTTTTCGCATATCATAATGCCTGCCAGCTCGGGATGCATGATGAAAATTATTTTGAAGGCAACAATCAAAAAGGCTCATTCCATGATCGGTTTCATCGATATATTTTAGCAGAAGATCGAGTGAATGAGGAGCCCAGTATTCCCCAACCGTAAAAATTTCTTTTTGGGTATATTCACGAATTTCTTTTAACCAGTCTTTATAAAACCATGTAGGAATATGTTTTATTGCATCCAGTCTTACTCCGTCAAAATTACGCTGGTACCAATACCACTTTGCCCAATTGATAAGGTGTTCCTTTACGGCAGGATTCCTAAAATCAATATCATTGTACATGAGATAATCATAATTTCCTTTTTCGTCTGTTATCAGATCCTGCCACGAATCGCCATATCCGTTTAGGATTTTATAAATAGCTTTTTCTCCTGTATTATGAGCATAATCTACCCCTGTGAAACACATAAAGTTCCATTCAAAATTGGTGTACTTTTTATTTCTTCCCGGAAAGGTAAACTTGGTGAAAGCATCAATTTCTATGGGTTCAGAAATATTTTTTGTGCGATCGTCGGGATCTACTTTTACAACGGGAACTCTTTCAATTTCATCGCCGCCGGCTTTGTGATTGAGTACAATATCAACAATCACCTGCATTCCAGCGGCGTGTACAGCATCAATCGCCTCCAGGTATTCATTCCTTGTTCCATACTTGGTTCTGACCGAACCTTTTTGGTCAAATTCACCGAGATCATAAAGATCGTATGGATTGTATCCTTCACTGTAGCCGCCGTTAGCACCTTTATAAGCCGGAGGAAACCAAATGGAAGTGAAACCGATTTCCCTTAAGCGGGCCGCTTCAGATTTTATTTGTTTCCACAGACTTCCGTTGTTAGGAAGATACCAGTGAAAATATTGGAGCATGGTTCCTTGTGGCATTAATTAAATTTATTTTTATAGTCAAATCGTGTACCGAAGAAATGGATGAGTTAAAAATTAAAATCCTTTTTCAAAAACCGGCTTAAAATCTTCTTCAAAAAAGCCATTAGGAAAAACATTTTCCATTAAAACAGTCGCTGCTATTTTGCCCAAAGCATCGCTGCTCATGGCCGCATAACCGTTACCGCCAGCAGCGATATACAAACTTTTATCTTCAATTGGCCCTATATAAGGCTTGCCATGTAAAGTATAGCAAACGATGCACCGCTTTTCAAAACAATCAGAAACGGAAAGGCCAGGAAGAATTAGTTGTAAGGCGTTACGTAAGGGAGAAATGTTAATTTCTCTTTTATATTTAAACCATTGCTGTATTTCTGTCAGATTGGTAAAGTAAGTATCTTCCGGAATGTTCGCCCCTATTTTAAGGTAAAAATTTCCATCGGGGTATTTTACGGGTTGAATTAAATAAATATCCTGCACTTCGGGCTCGTTAATTTTATATAAAAGCGAAGGAAGAGATTGCAAACGGAGGGCTTCACTTTCATTTACTTTCAACCAAATCGTTGATTCGCTTTTTAATTTTAGAACCATCTTTTGTTTAAGCAGATTAAAAAAATTGCTAAAGGCTCCCGCTGCTATTATAATTTTTTTTGCGTAAAAAGTTTGTCCATCAAAAGTGGTGACTTTTTGAAGTTCCTTTTCCCGGTAAATTTCTTTCACGGTCTTATTAAAAATTTCACCAGTATTTTTTTTAAACACTTTTTCCTGTGCCTGGATCAGGAGCCGTGGATTAATATGGCCGGCGGGAGAATGTTCATAAACACCTTTGGACAAAGAAGGAAAATTAAAATAAGCATTGCATTTTTTAAGAGAATCTCCGTTTTCAAAAAAAGAGATTTTTACGTCAAATTTTTTTGCCAGGTATTTAAAATTGTCAAAATATTCAATTGCATATTCCGGAAAAACAGTGAGGCAGCCTTCTTTTGTGTGAAAGAGAATCCCGGTTTCCTTTTCAAGAGAAACGTATTCATTGGCAGATTGCTGGTTAAGCATCGTTGTGACGGCATCCTTGCCCACAATGCCTTGAATTCTTGCCTGGTCGTAATGGCTTGCAAAAACAATTTTCTCTTTAGCGGTTGTTGCCTCATCCGGTCCTATCAATGCAACATTTTTTTGCGACCGGCTTATATATTTAGCAGTGGCGCTCCCGATTAATCCACGTCCGATTATAATGGTATTGTAAATCATTTAATAGCTTAATATTTTTATTTTTTTCTCCTTTTCGCTGTCAGTGACTAATTCATTGAATCTCTTTTGCCGGGTATCTTCCCTTTTGGCAGACATTACCCAGTGAATTGCGGGACGCTTATAAGACGCCGGCATTTTGGAAAAAAATTGCCAGGCCTTTTTATTGGATTTGAAAATATTTTCTAATTTGTCAGGAAGCGTAACCGTTTCCTTTTCGTAGGAATAAATACGGGATTTATTTTCTTTCCTTTTTTCAAAAGCGCTTATTCCTGCCGGGTGCATTAAGCCTCTTGCGCTCAGATCTTTTACCTTATTAATATTTATAGCGCTCCAGGTGCTTGTGGCTTTTCTTGGAGTGAACCGGATGCAATATCGTTCTCCATCAATTGATCTTCTTACGCCATCTATCCAGCCAAAACAAAGAGCCTGGTCAACCGATTCGCTCCAGGTGATGCTTTGTTGGTTACTTTTTACCTTGTAAAAACCTACCAATAATTCGGCTGCTTTATCATAATTTCGGTTCAACCACTTTCTGAAATCACCGGTAGTTTTAAAATAAACCGGTTGGATAGATTTGTTCATGGAAAAAATTTTTCAATCATGTAAATTTCCTTAAAAGAATAGTATAGTGAACAAATAAATAATGCGAATTCTTATCTAGAAATTGAAATCCGGAATTGGTGCAACTTTTGAAATAAAAAGAAAAAATCAGATCAATGCCCGAAGGGCCTACCATAGTAATATTGAAAGAAGAAGTCCGGTCTTTTAAAGGAAAAAAAATTTTAAAAGCAGAGGGGAATAGCAAGCTGGACCTACAAAGATTATCCGGTAAAAAAGTAATTGATTTTAAAAGCTGGGGTAAACATTTTTTAATTTCTTTTAAAGATCTTACCGTAAGAATTCATTTTATGTTGTTTGGGAGTTACAGGGTGAATGATAGGAAAGAATCCGTACCCAGGCTACAATTGATTTTTGAAGATGGCGAGTTAAATTTTTATGCCTGTTCAATGAAATTTATTGAAGAAAACGTGAATGAAGTTTATGATTGGAGCAGCGATGTAATGAATCCATTATGGAATCCTGAGAAAGCGAAGAAGAAATTGAAATCAAAACCAGAGATGATGGTTTGTGATGCATTGTTAGACCAACATATTTTTGCCGGTGTGGGAAATATTATAAAGAATGAAGTACTTTATAGAATTCATGTGCATCCTGAAACAAAAGTTGGCGATCTGCCTCCAAAAAAGATCAATGAATTAATTAAGGAAGCCAGGGATTACAGTTTTGAATTCCTGAATTGGAAAAAACAATTTGTTTTAAAAAAACACTGGCTGGTGCACACTAAAAAAATTTGCCTGAAATGCAACCTGTCTTTTGAAAAAAAATATTTGGGAAAAACCAACCGGCGAAGTTTTTTTTGCACGAATTGCCAGCATTTGTATGGTCATAAAAATTAGAAAAATTTTTCTATTCGATATCTGAAGCAAAAGTATTTCCCTGGTTCAGGTCTCCTGTTTCATATCCTTTCTTGAACCAGTACATTCTTTGGGCAGAGGTTCCGTGCGTAAAAGAATCGGGTGTAACAGTCCCCTGATATTCCTGCTGCAAACGGTCATCCCCGATGGCATTGGCGGCCGTTAAAGCTTCCTGTATATCTTCGGGTTTAATTACATTTTTCATTTTCTGATCATAATGTGCCCAAACGCCTGCATAAAAATCGGCCTGTAATTCAAGGCGGACTGAATATTTATTGTATTGGGTTTCGCTTACCTGTTGCCGGAGCCGTTCCATTTTTTGGGTTACGCCTAACAAATCCTGGACATGGTGCCCTACTTCATGCGCCACCACATAAGCCATAGCAAACTCGCCGGAAGCGCCAAATTGATCCCTGAGTTGTTGTGCAAAAGAAAGGTCAATATAAAGATTTCCATCAGCGGGACAATAGAAGGGACCTGTTTGAGCGCTTGCATTTCCACATCCTGAAGTGGTCACCCCGTTGAAAAGCACTAAAGTTGGATCAGTATAAGTTCTTCCCATTTCTGAAAACAATTTGGACCACACGTCTTCTGTATCCGCGAGCACCACTTTTACAAAGGAAGCTTCCTGATCCTGGGCTGCCTTTTGTTCCTGTGTCATTTCCTGTTGTTGTGGAGGCACCAATTGCTGAAGGTCATTGAGATCACCTCCACCCAATAAAAATTTAGCAAGAATAAATATTACCCCAATCACTCCTCCGCCTATCGCCAGCCCTCCTCCTGAAATGCCACGGCGGTCTTCTACATTACTGCTTTCTCTTCTTCCCTGCCATTGCATAATTGTATTTTTTAGATTAAAAATTTATTAAAAAAAATCATTCCGCTGATCTCCTGGTTCTTTTTTTAAAATTCTCAATGGCATTTTTGGTGAAATCACTTAAAATCAAACGGCCGCTTATGGCAGCCCTTTCTTTTAAAAGGGAATCCCAATTTTCGGTTCCACTCCAAAACATTTTTTTCATTTCTGCCATTGCCTGCGGGTTCGAATGCCCTAAAGATTCTGCCAGCCGGTACACTGCTTCATCCATGTTTTGAACTGACTGGTGCACTTCTGCAAAAAGTCCTTTGTGTTTTGCCCAATCTGCATTTCTCCAAAGAGTAGCATCAATGGAAAGCTGGCCAAAGGCGGAAGTTCCAATTTTTCTTTCAATTGCGGGACCTACTACAAAAGGCCCGATACCAAGGGATAATTCACTCAGTTTCACTTCGGATTCTTTTACAGCAATAGCATAATCCACCGCTGCAGCAAGGCCGACACCGCCGCCTACGCATTTTCCATGTATTCGTCCTATTATGAATTTAGTGCATTTTCTCATTGCATTGATCACATTGGCGAATCCTGAAAAGAATTCCATTCCTTCTTTTTCATTCGTTACTGCGATCAGTTCATCAAAACTGGCTCCTCCGCAGAAGGCACCGTCACCACCACTTTTTAGAATCACCACCTTGGTATCATGAGTTCCTGCATAATGGATTTCCTGGGCTAAAGCGCTCAAAAGCCTGCCTGGCAAAGAATTTCCTTGTGGGTGAAAAAATTCAATGGTTGTAATTCCGTGCTCTGTGTGGGAAGTAACGAAACCATCTTTTAATGCGTCTATCATAAAAACTTATTGTAAAAGTGAAAAGTTTATGTGCTGATAAAAAAGGCTTCCTTTTGATATTTCTAATTCATTCTCACTAAAAATATTATTTTGAATTTGTTCTTTAATACATTGGCTTATTTGTGATACCAAAAAAGACAGATCATTTTTAATTATTGAAAACACAATCAAGCTATCAATATTCACATAATTATGGGCTACTCTATTTCTGACATTTTTTATTTGCTTCTATTTTTTTTGAATAAAAATTCTTCAGCGGTATGATAATATTTTGAATATAAAATTATTTTTTCAGAAGTTGCTTTACATTCTTTATCTCCATAACGTAAATTTAATATTTCTTTCTGACCATCGTTAATATTGTTGCTACCCCTGTAATTTCATCTGTATCATCCATAATTTCTACATACCATTTTACAATTCCTTTGGGAATGTCGATTCCCTTTACATTTTTTGTTTCAGGAGTAATTTCTTTTAATTCCTGTTCAATTTTTTCTTTGCAGGTCAGTTTAATATAAATCGCCGTTCCCGGATAAACAGGTTTTGTAAAACGTAATTCCTCAATTCCATAATTGAGCAATACCGGATTTTTTTCATAACTATCAACAAACAGGCCAGCCGCAGCGCTTATGATAAAATAGCCATGAGCCACCTTTTCATCAAACATGGTATCCGCAAAATCGGTGGAGTTGCAATGCGCATAAAAATGATCACCGCTCAGATCAGCGAATTGGTCAATATCTTCTGACGTGATCATTCTTTTTTTTGTGATCAGTTGATCGCCAATTTGCAATTCTTCAAAATATTTTTTAAAAGGATGAATGGTGCGGGTATTTGCTTTAGCGCCCGGCTGATAAACATTAGAAACCACAGTGAGCATGGTCGGAGAACCTTGTAGCGCCATGCGTTGCATATAATGTTTTATACCGCGCAATCCCCCCATTTCTTCTCCCCCGCCGGCACGGCCTGGACCTCCATGAGTGAGCATCGGCAAAGGCGATCCGTGGCCCGTACTTTCTTTTGAACAATCCCGGTTCAGTACCAGGATTCTTCCATGATAGGTTCCCGAGCCCAAAATAAAATTCCTGGCAAATTGTTGGTTTACTGTCACCACAGAACTGCAAAGACTGCCTTTGCCCAACTTTGCCAATTGAATCGCTTCCTCAATATTTTGGTAAGGCATTATCGTGCTTACCGGTCCGAAAGCTTCCACATTATGTGCTTCATCAGAAGAGAAAGGACATTCATTTTTTAATAATAACGGGCTGAGGAAAGCGCCTTTTTTCTCATCGGCATCAATCACCTCTACGCTGTCAAGGCTTCCATAAATGATTTGGGAAGAAGCTAATAATTTTTGAACCTGGCCAATCACTTCTTTTTTTTGAGACAGACCCGCAAGCGCTCCCATCATTACCTTTTCATTTTCAGGATTGCCAATGCTTACCTGCGATAATGATTTACTTAAATCCTTCCATACCTGTTCCATTTTATTTTCCGGAATAAAAATCCTGCGAATGGCGGTACATTTTTGCCCGGCTTTGGAAGTCATTTCCTTCCTTATTTCTTTTATAAAAATATCCCATTCGGGCATATCAGGATCAATGTCGTCGCCCAAAACAATGCAATTTAAAGAATCGGCTTCCAGGTTAAAAGGAACATTTTCACGGAGAACATTTGAGTTTGATTTTAGCAGTAAACCCGTGGAAGCTGAGCCTGTAAAAGTGATCACATCCTGTGAGCCAACATGATCAAGAATATCTCCGGCGCTTCCACAAAGTAATTGCAAAGCGCCTTCCGGTAATATTTTTGACGCGATTATTTCCCGTACCACATCTTCGGTCAAAAAAGAAGTAATGGAAGCGGGCTTCACTACTGCTGCCACTCCGGCCAACAGGTTTACTGCAATTTTTTCCAACATTCCCCAAACCGGAAAATTAAATGCATTAATATGTAAAGCAACTCCTTCTTTCGGCAATAAAATGTGTTGGGCAGAAAAAGTTCCGCCTTTGCTGAGGCCAATATTTTCTCCATCTAGAGCAAAAATTTCATTGGGAAGTTTTCTTCGTAAAGAAGCATTTGAAAACAGGTTTCCGATTCCGCCTTCTATGTCAATCCAGCTATCAGCGCGGGTGGCGCCAGTTTTATAGCTTATGAGATAAAATTTTTCTTTTTTTTGCAGGAGATGAAGCGCCAGCGCCTTCAACATTCTTCCCCTTTCCTGGAAAGTCATTTTTCTTAAAGCATGGCTTCCTGTTGTTCTTCCATAATCGAGTATAGAAGCAAAATCCAGGCCTTCTGTAGTAGCATTTCCGATTATTTCTCCGTTCACTGCATTGTATAAGGGTTGCCCATCTCCATCGCCTTCAATCCATTTACCAAGAACATAATTTCCTATTTTCATTTAATAACGGTTTTAATCAAAGTTATTTGAAATTAAACAGGGCAAAGCAAATGCTGCCATTGCATATTAGTAGAATTTTACCCGTTAAAAAAAATTACCTGGAAAAATTATCAGAATAATAGTGTTAAACTATAAAGCGGCAGGAAAAATAGTAGAAGTAAACATTGACCAAATTCCAACAACAATTTCAAAGCGATGGTTTTTTTCAAACAATCATTATTGGCAGATCGCACCGGAAAATTTATAGTTTCAGATGCAATTATCAGTTTTCATTAACCGGTCTATTTCATGGGTAAGCCGAGCGAAAATTTCTTCTATGGTTCCCTCTCCTTTTACCATTTCCACCTTCTTCTTTTTTTTGTAATGATCAGCCACCGCAGCCGTTTTTTTATGGTATTCCCCAATCCGGGATTTGATTACCATTTCATTGCTGTCATCAGACCGGCCACTGGTTTGGCCCCGTTTTACCAGCCTTTTTATCAGTTCCTCTTCACTGACATCAAGGGCAAGCATTACATCGATACAGGTATCTTTTTGGGCTAATAAATCATCCAATTCTTCAGCCTGGATGGCGGTGCGGGGGAAGCCGTCAAATAAAAATCCTGCAACATCCGGATTGCTATCCAAAGCATCGTTGATCATTCCGATTACCACCTCGTCAGGAACAAGAAAGCCTTTGTCCATATATTTTTTTGCTTCCAGGCCTAAAGAGGTTTTTCCTGAAATCTCACTTCTTAATAAATCACCGGTAGATATGTGTTTAAGGTGATATTTCGCAACCAGTTTTTCTGACTGGGTTCCCTTTCCGCTGCCCGGTGGGCCAAATAAAATAAGATTAAACATTGGCTATAAAAATCCTTGTGAGCCTCAAATATACTTGATGCTTTTTAAAAATTCACACAGTATGATAAAAAGCAGGATATTTTTTAAAAAACCATTCTTTTTTGATTTCGTAATTTTACAAAAAGCTATTTTGGGTTTCAATTTTTTAAAAAATACAAATGGAAAAAGAAAAAAATGCAAAAGGATTTTTGACCGAAGACCAGAATCCCACATCAATTAAAAAAGAAGACTGGAAAAATATTTTACCAAAAGAGGTATATCATATCGCCCGCGAAAAAGGAACCGAAAGACCTGGTTCGGGGAAATATTATCAACATAATGAGGTAGGAACTTATTATTGCGCAGTTTGCGGAAATCCATTATTCAGGAGTAATGGTAAGTTCAACAGCAGTTGCGGATGGCCCAGTTTTTTTGAGCCGATCTCAAAAGAAAGCCTTATTTATCTTCCTGATAATTCTTTCGGAATGAAACGTACTGAGGTTGAATGTGGGAAATGCCATTCACACCTGGGGCACGTTTTTGAAGACGGCCCGCTGCCTACCGGTTTGCGGTATTGTATTAATTCGGTAGTACTGGGTTTTGAAAAGGAAGAAAAATAAAATTTATGGCCGTCCTATAAAAGCCCTTCTCAGTAAAGCAACAATAAAGGTAAATATTGCTGATCCGATAATAGCCCATATAACAGGGAAGGGTTTTCTTTCAATATTTATGGTAAAAAAATCGGGCAACCCCAATTCTGTGGCCACCCACAGGCCGATATAAGCACCTATAAAACCTACAACAATAGAGACAAGGCATCCGCCTACATTGTATCCGGCAATGGATTGGCCAATTCCTCCGCAAATAGCGGCAATCAACAGAAGGATGAGAAATCCAAAAAGAGTCATAATGGTTGATTTTTAATTTTTGAATTAGTTTTATTTTATATAGCAAAAAAACAGCCGATTATTTTTTAGTTGATTTAAAAAGATAATACAATTTTTTTAGCCTGATCTTTGACCTGACATAAAAAGTTTCTATATTTTAATTTTCACAAGCCATCTTTGCAAATAAGAAAAGAAAGAGTCAGCATGATGAATACTAAACCGGTCGAAAAAAATTTGATTTCAAAAAAGATAGATGCCATCTTTCTTGATTTTTATTCCGCTTTTCAGTTTATAGCCAGGTTTTTTAAAGAGCTTTTTGTTCCTCCTTATGAAATTAAAGAGGTTATTAAACAATGTTATGAGGTAGGATATAAATCTTTATTCCTGATTTCATTAACAGGTTTTATCACTGGCCTGGTTTTTACCAAACAATCGAGGCCTTCTTTATCTGAATTTGGCGCTACTTCATGGTTGCCAAGCCTGGTGGCCATTGCAATCATCCGCGCCCTGGCACCATTGGTTACTGCGTTGATCTGTGCGGGTAAAGTAGGCTCCAATATTGCCGCTGAGCTTGGCTCCATGAAAGTAACCGAACAGATAGACGCTATGGAGGTTTCAGCAGTAAATCCTTTTAAATTCCTGGTGGTGAGCCGTGTTTTGGCTACAACGATCATGATTCCTTTGCTCATGTGTTACACCGGTTTCGTGGCCATGATGGGGGCTTTTTTGAATGTACACCAAAATGAAATGACCAGCTTTATAACTTTTTTCCAGCAGGCATTTCAAAAAATTTCTTTTCTGGATATTTTTTCCTCGCTGATCAAAAGCATCGTGTATGGATTCACCATAGGAATTGTGGGTTGTTATAAGGGGTTTCATGCAAAAAACGGAACAGAGGGCGTGGGAAAGGCTGCCAATTTATCTGTTGTCCTCTCCATGTTCCTGATTTTTATCGAAGAAATTCTTATTGTACAAATTACAAATAGCATACGATACTGATGGAATTGGATAAGAAAAATTATGATTCCGGTGAGCTGGTGATCTCTATAAAAAACCTCTACAAAGCTTTTGGTGATAATGAGGTGCTTTGCGGCGTGGATCTTGAAGTGCATAATAAAGAGAATGTAGTAGTGCTGGGAAGGTCAGGAACCGGGAAATCTGTTTTGATCAAAATAATTTGCGGGCTTCTTAAACCTGACCGGGGTGAGGTAAATGTACTGGGGCAGGAAGTAGAATTGCTGAATGGGAAGCAATTGCAGGAACTTAGGTTGCAGATTGGATTTTCCTTTCAAAACAGCGCTTTGTATGATAGCATGACCGTGAGAGAAAACCTGGCTTTTCCATTAGTAAGGCATGCCAAACATTTAACTAAAAAAGAAATTGAAGAACAGATTGAAAGAGTGTTAAATGAAGTGGGGCTTGCACAAACCATCAATCAAATGCCGTCGGAGCTTTCAGGTGGGCAACGGAAAAGAATCGGAATTGCAAGAACGCTGATCCTGAGACCGAAAATTATGTTGTATGACGAACCAACATCCGGCCTGGATCCTATTACCAGTATTGAGATCAATAATCTTATTAACCAGGTTAAACATAATTTCAATACTACTTCGATCATAATTACCCATGATCTTACGTGCGCAAAGACAACAGGAGACAAGGTGGCAATGCTATATGATGGAAAATTTATTAAAAAAGGCACATTTGAGGAGGTGTTTGCCAGTGATGATGAAAGAATTCAACATTTTTATAAATATAATTTTATTACCTAATTATGAGATCAACCGGAAACAGAAGAGCAATTATTGTGGGGATATTTATTGTCATTGGCCTCGCCATATTTATCTGGACCATTCTTACACTTGGTTCTCAAAAAAACACCTTTGAAAGATCGATTGCCATAAAAACTTTTTTTCAAAACGTAAATGGCTTGCAAAAGGGCAACAACATCTGGTTTTCAGGGGTGAAGGTCGGCACGATAGAAAATGTAACCCTGATCGGCACAGGCAAGGTGGAAGTGGATATGAATATCAATGAGAGATCTGTTCCTTACATTCATAAAAATGCAAAAGCCAAACTTTCTACAGACGGGCTGATTGGAAATAAAATAATTGAGATCTATGGCGGTAACTCTAAGGCTCCCCAAATATCTGATGGCGACGTCCTTAATAATGATGAGCTTCTAAGCACCGACGAAATGATGGCTACTCTTTCGAAGAACAATGATAACCTGCTTGCCATTACCGATAACCTGAAAATTATTAGTACCCAAATGGCTGAAGGAAAGGGCTCTGTTGGCAAGTTATTGAAAGATGAGACTTTCGCTGATGAACTTACCACGACAGTGATGATTTTAAAAAACGCCTCCGCCAATCTTCAGCAATTATCCGCCAATGTAAACCATTATACGGCCCGCCTAAACGATTCCGGAACGTTAGCCAACGACCTGGTGAGTGACACAATGATCTTTAGCAAATTAAGATACACAGTCGGTCAATTGCAGCAGATGGCTGATAAATCCAATGAAGTGATCAGCAGCCTGCAGGGAGCAGCCAATACCGTAAACGAAGGCTTAAAGAATCCTAATACCCCTGTGGGAATGTTATTGGGAGATGAAAAAACCGCCACTTCTTTAAAGACCACTATGCACAACCTGCAATCAGCAAGTATAAAGTTGAACGATGATCTTGAAGCAGTTCAGCACAATTTTTTATTTCGGGGTTTTTTCAGAAAAAAAGCCAAAGCTGAAAAAGCAGCTCCAAAAGAAAAAGCTCAAATAGAAAGTAGCGATACTATTTCAAAATAGCATTGGCCTCGTTTTTCAAAAAAGTTAATTGACCAAATTCCAAATAAAATTATTTTATTTTTGAAAAAAGCCTTTTATGCAAACAAGAAAAAACTTTCTTCCTGTTGTATTCGCCTTTCTTCTTTTTGGTTTTCAGCAATGTAAAGCGCAACAACCCCAACCTGAAAATTGGACGATAGAACAATTAATTGAACCGGCTGACCTGGCGAAAACGCTTGAGACCAACGAAAATGTTCCTCTTATTTATTGTGTAGGACCCGGTGTGGTTATTCCGCATTCGATAAATATTGGAATGACAGAACATAAAGAGAATGTTGAAAAATTAAAAGATTCTTTAACCAATGTCCCCCGCGACGCCAACATTGTTATTTATTGCGGATGTTGCCCTTTTAATCATTGCCCGAATGTAAGGCCTGCGATAGCTTTGTTGAAGGAAATGAAATTTACCAATTATCATTTGCTCAACCTTCCTCACAATATTAAAACTGACTGGATCGCAAAGGGCTATCCAAAGGTGGAACAATAATTTTCAATGAATTAATCGATGAAGAGAGCCAAACCACTGATCATTATAACCTCGGCAATTTTTTTTGCGGCACAGGCATTTGCACAGAGTGATGAAATTCCGGATTCGCGCAGAAAAACTGAATCTTTTGAAAGATTTCGTACTCCGGGCATCAGGGCCGAGCTGGCCACATTTACATTAGCCGGAATCGGCGAAGGAGCGCCCACCACGCCTTTGGAAAAAGTTTCTTATACTTCACTGGGAAAAGATTCTATAGTTTTTGAAGGCAAAGGAATAAAAGCAAAAGTGACCACTGCCGCATTCGATCCTTCCAAACACAAATTGAGTTATGATGAGAAATATTTAGTAAGAATTGACCGGAAACCCTATTATGGCGGGGAATTTGGAAAAATTCCCAAAACGGAGATTAGCAATGTCATGCTGATCATTCGTGGCGACACCATTGCCATTCCTGAAACGGCGTATAAAGATTTGTTCAATTTAAATTTTACCTACCTGGATAAAGGCGTAGAACGCACTACTGACGCGGTTTATATTTCAACAACAGGACAGCGCGTATATATTTATTTGTTTTCAAGAGACAGGAAAGGAAGCTATGAAGTAACCTGGATCATACAGGACAGGAGATACCTGCGGCGTATTTTGGATTACGATCTTTTGTAAAAAAATCCGGAAATAAAAATTGTTTTTATTTATTGCTTTACTGCGAAAAACGGCAGGTAAACCTCATTTTAATAAAAAAGCATTTATGATTTAAGGATCATAAATGCTTTTTCGCTTTTAGCAATTATTAAATTGAATGCTTATTGGGTACTGGTTGAATCGGAAACGGGCGCTTTTCCAATCAGATCCATGAACTGGTCAAGCTTAGGTGTAATGATAATTTCGGTACGCCTGTTTTGAGACTTTCCTTCAGGTGTGGCATTGGAAGCGATAGGATTATATTCTCCACGGCCGCCGGCAGTAAGACGTTTGGGGTCTACACCAAAATTATTTTGTAAGGCCTGTACCACAGAAGAGGCTCTCAGAGTGCTGAGGTCCCAGTTGTTACGAATGTTGGGTTTTGAGATGGGAACATTATCAGTGTTACCTTCTATCAAAACGTCATAGTCTTTGTAATCGGTAATGATTTTTGCAATTTTTGACAAGGTAGAATTTGCCTTATCTGAAATTTCATAGCTGCCGGATTTGTAAAGCATATTGTCTGATAAAGAAATGTAAACTACACCTTTCAGCACTTTTACATCTACATCCTGCATTTCATCTCTGCTTAACGATCTTGTAAGATTATTAGTAAGAACCATATTCAATGAATCGCTTTTGCTTTTTGAGGCGATGAGTTCCTGGATGTATTTGTTGGAGGCGTTTATCTCATCCACCAGTTTGGAAACATTCACATTGCCCTGGCTGGCAGAGGTAAGGCATTTATCAAGGGCGTTCTGTAATGATTTTACGTGATTGCGTTCGGCATTTAGCTGATCGCGCAAACCTGAAATTACCACATTTGCATGATCCAGATTGCCTTTACATTCTTCGCTTTCGCGGGTTAACTCGCTATTCCTGTCCATTACTTTATTGTAATTGGAATAGAGTGCGTTAAATTTTTTCGTACTTACACAACTGGTAGTACAAACCATTACTGCAGCCGCAATAATTAAACTGACATTAATTTTCACTGTTATAATTTTTGAGTTATTAAATAAATTTTTTTCCTACTATTTCCGCCAAGTTATTAATTTAAAAATAAACCACACCTTAACTGAAAGCTGGCGGCCAAAGTTATTGCTTTAAGGCCGGAGAATCTGTTCAAATAAGTATAAAATAATAGAAGGTTTTCCTTATCGTTTATTTTTTAGTAAAGGAATTCCGGGAATTTCTTCGGTTACAGGTAAGAAATTTTATAACAAGCTACCACGTTCTTTTACTCATAATTTCATCCAGTTTTTCTTTGGTCATTTTTCCTAATTCAGGATGCTGGCCCAGCCATTTTAGGAAATCTGCTTTGATATCCTCTGTCCATTGGCTATCGATCTGGCCGGTTGAATATTTATTGGTTTTGACCATTTCAAAACCAAATTTATCTTTTAAAACCACAAATTCTGAAGTGCTGATAACCAGGTCAGCCAACTGAGCGGGGATAAAAAGAACTCCTTCCCGGTCTGCAATCACCAGGTCACCGGGCAAGACGATGGCCTGCCCGATACAAATTGGGGTATTAAGTCCCATCAACACCATATTTTCCAAAAAGGATGGATGAAAATCGCGCACAAAAGCATTAAATCCTTTTATTTCGGACAGGCCTTCCAGGTCGCGGGCTGAACCGTTAAAAATTACGCCATTGCCGGATTTGCTGTAAATGGAATTTCCAAGTGTACTTCCAATGAGTGTGCCCCCTGCAATTTTTCCAAAGCCGTCTGCCACATACACGTCCCCTTTGATAAGTATATCAATCGGCCATGAATTGGTATTGCCTTTACGGCCTTCCTTTATACCGCGCTCTTTAATATTTTTTTCTACATCAGGGCGGGAAGGAAGAAACATGGCCGTAACTGCCCGGCCAATAACAGGAATACTATCATTTACCATTTTCCAGCCGCCTTCAAACTGATTGGTGTATCCTAAGTTTTTCAACACGGTCCAGGCATCATCAATACCAATATTTCGCGCCCTCACTAGCAGATCATCCGGAACCTTGGGACGGCCATCGGCAAATCGTTCGCCTTTCCACTGGGAAGTAAGAAAAATCATTTCATCTCTCGAAATGGTTTGGGCACGGGCACCAACGAAAGAAAAAACGCATGATAAAAGCAGCCCGATAATGGTTTTATAAAATTGCATGGTTATAATTAATTTGACAGGAAACAAAAAAATACCAAAGATTTTTATTCAGGTTTTTGCTGCAAATCATTGTCTTAAAATTCTATGGAACCCTTACCTTGATCACTATTTTTTTCACATTATCACTTCCCGGAACTTTGATAGCAGGCCTGTGCATTTCCTGCGGTGAAAAAATAAAGAACGTGGATGGATCTGCCTCAAAATATTCGCCGCCATCATTGGTAAAATTCATGTTATCTTTTGCATTCGTGTAGGGATGGGTGAGCACAGCCCTGATGTCAGCGCTAGGTGCTACACCCATTTGGGCTTTTCCTTTTATGATGTATTGAATATCATTAAAATTGCGATGAGCCTCCCACTGCACCTCTTCTTTATTTTTAGTCGGGCCTTGCGAAACGGTTGCTATTACATTTCCTGAATCAATCACATACACGCCGGGCTTGAGCTGGGCCAAATCCATTGTTTTCAAGAAGGTAAAAGCTTCCTCCCACCAGGTGTTATTTTTACGATATTGCCTGAAGAATTCCTCTTCATTAATGCTTTTGCTGGGCGTAAGTGGTAAGCCATTTTTTGAAGGAATTGTTTTAAACCATTCCGAAAAATTATTGGTGGCATTCGCCACAACAGGCAAAGGATGATGCGGTGCAATTATGGGGTTGGCAATTCCATTCAGGTCATAAACAATTCTGCCATCGCGGATCGTCATTTGGCACTCGAGCTTTTTATCGGTTTCCTGTTTATAGCCGGTATAATCAAAGAGGCCGAACTTGCCTTCTCTCATACTAAGTATGGCCACGTCTGCACCTGCGCCTGCTGATAAGTTTCCCAATTCTTCGTGGTTGATTTCTTTGGCCGGATTCCAGGTACTCTCAGTAATAACCGTTTTCAAATCAATTCCCATTGCAAGGAATTTTGACATGGTAGTAAGCATTCCCTTCATGGCGGCATTCATACTGCCTACATGCAGGTCAGTGCTGATGGAATTGGGATAAAAACCTTCTTTGATCGCGGGGATGGCCTGCGAATAGGCAAAGCTGATTCCGCCATAGCCTACATCGAAAATAATTCCCTTTTTGTGGGCTTCCCACACGAAAGGTTTTACTTTATTGGTGGCGGTATCTACAATAAATTCCCTGCTGCTTAATTGTGCAAAGCAGTGGGTGAAAATATCGCCCGGGCGCAGATGATTTAAAAATAATTCTTCCAGGGAAAGAGGCGGTTTACTTCCGCCGAAATCCACCATTACCGGAAGGCCACCCGCCAGGTTTCCGGCTAAAACGGCACGGTCGGTTGGTGTCCAGTCATAACCTTCATAGTGGGCCAGTTTAAATCCAACAATTATATTTTTATATTGTTTCGCAACCAGTGCCGACATCTTCGGATCCATGTCATTTTCGTTTTGTTCATAACCGCCCCGCATGCCTTCGCCTACGATATTTAGAAAAGCAAGAACTCTCGTTTGCGATACATCGATGGTCTGTGCTTTAAAAGTGGGAAAGGTGCGCCAGCCGGAACTTCCGGCATCTACAATAGTAGTTACGCCATTGCGAAATGTAAATCCATCGGGTTGTATGGCCAGGTTTCCATTTTCATATTGATGGTTGGGTTCTGTGCCCCAAAAATCGTGGGTATGAATGTCTATTAATCCGGGTGTAACATACATTCCTTCGGCATTGACAACCTGCGATGCATTGGCAGCGCTGATATTTTTTGCCACCAATTTTATTTTTCCGCTGTCAATAGCCACATCCATTACTTCGTCAATATTATTTTTTGGGTCAATCACATGGCCTCCTTTAATGACAATACTATAGTTTTGGGAAAAAGAAGAATTAAAAGAAAAGGCGGTTAATGTAATTAGAAGCAGTAATGATTTTTTCATTGATTGATTTTTGTTTTACTATTAAGATATTATTTCTTTCAGTAAGATATTAAATAGCGTGTTCCAGAATTTCTTTCACACGCCGGGCTACGATATCGACCTGGTCGGGCCTCAACAACACTACACCCACACTCAACACTTTGTTGCCATCTTTGTTGGCTACGTTGGTTACAATACTGGGGTTACCCTTCTGAAGTGCCGATTGTGCATCATTTGCAGTCATCTTTACTGTTTCCTGGTCCCAGGTAAGATAAAGTGAAGGAAAAGCATTGGCAGGCCCGGGTTCTATATGTGTTTCTCCTTTTACACTTTGCACTTGCTCCACTTTTTTTCTAATTCGTTCTATACGATTTAGCCAGTCGTTCCATTCTTTTTTATGGTCGCGTTCAAGATACGATTTCAATGCCGCATACATTCCAAATATCTCTTCTTTGTTTACTTTCATGGGCCTTCCGATCGGGGCTTCGTACGGACTGTGGTTCAGTTTGGCCGCTCCAATCAAATCTTTCCGCCCGAATAATAACCCGGCGCTTTGCGGACCGCGAATCATTTTGCCACCGGAAAAGGTGACGAGGTCGAACCCTATTTTTTGAAACACAAACAGGTTCTCTACCGGCGGTACGTCAGCCGCCGCATCAATGAAAGAGGGAATATTATGCTTTTTGCAAATTGCAACAAAGTCTTCGCGGGTAACACTTGATTTCTCTGCTGCATTAAAGAAAAGCGCGAGCACTGTATTGCTGTTAAAAGCTTTATCCATTTCATCGGCGCCTTCTATCTCTATAATTTTTGCTCCGGTAGTGGTAATGGCCTGATCAAACAGGTAACGATGACTCTTTTGCATGATCACTTCGGGCCGCGGTCCCGGCAGGTTAGGAATTAACTTTATTTTTTCCGAATCTTTGCCGGTGATTGCGGCAGCGGTTCCCAACAACAATGCACACGCAGCTCCGGAAGTTACCATGGCAGCTTCACATTGCAGCATCTCTGCCATTTTTGCTCCTACTTTATCCTGAAGCTCATACATATTGGCAAAGTCATGGCTTGTTGAATTGATGGCATCCATTACCTCCGGCATCATCAGCGAACCGGACAGAAAAGTCATCGTTACGCCTGCATTGATGACGCGGGTAACTCCTAATTCCTCAAACAAATCACGCTTTGCTCCTTTTTCTTTTTGTGCAGCAAAAACGGATTCGGAAGAGAGCGCCCCTCCTATTACTCCGCCGGACAGGGGCAATAAACTAAGCCCTTTTATTACATCTCTACGTTTCATGTTTTAAATTTATCGGGGTTAAAAATTTAATTCAGCAATCAAAGATTTAATTTTTATAATCCTTTGATCAATTCTCTTTTAATTCTGACACCAACAAAATAATCCGTTCAGACCTCTGATAAAATAAAGAAATCTATATTTTATACCCGATCACAGATAGGCGATACAATCCATTTCCACTAAAGAATCGCCGGGCACTCCTCCCTTTGCTACTGCAACGGTAGTACGCACCGGTGGCTTCTTTCCAAAGCGGCCTTTGTACACTTCATTCATTCCCTGGTAATCGGCAATGTCATTCAGAAATACGCTTACTTTCAAAACCTTTTCCATTGAAGATCCCGCTTTGATTAATTCTTTCTCCAGCTCTTTGAGCACAATTTCTGTGTGAGCTTTTATCTCAAATGGGGCAACATGAGCCCCTTTGCCGGCAATATAAACCAGGTCGCCGTGTATGGTATGCCCTGAGAATAAAGGCACATCCTGTGAAGTCGTTATATTTCCAACTTGCTTTTCTTTGCCTGTAATTGCTTTTGCTTTGGCGGCTAATCCGAATCCCGCGATAGCTGTTACGGAAGCTAATAATTTTTTAATAGCTGATCTTCTTTCTGTTTGCATAAATTGATTTTTTTAAGGGTTTATAAAAGGTGAATTTTAAAATAAGAATTACTGTTATTTGCTTGTTTGCTGTAAAATAAAAATCGCCGTTATTTATTCATTTACTCTACAAAATATTCTCCTCAGTGTACATTTCCTGTCAGTGCATTTGTTTCTCAAAATGAACTTCGCCTTCATCATTTAAAGACATCATTTCATTGGTGGATGCCAAAAAAACCTCTAACAAAAACTGCCGTTCATCTGCATGCATTTTAATTTTAGATTTGCTTTTTGCCAGGCTTGCCTTACCGGTAAAAAGTTTATCCAAATGTTTTAAACGAGTCGCATATTTTCCATTTTTCCTTTTGAATTCCTGTTGCAGGTAATAATATTTCCAAAGCAACAATTTCGATTTTTCATCTTCTGCAGAAAGAAAACTTTTCGTTGATAACGTATCTGAAAACAGAATATATCCCCATCTTTCAGGATAATGTAAATTAATGATTCCCTGCGGCGACCATACTGAATAATGTTCCTGCAATAATTTACCTGTTGCCTTATCTTTTTGCCGAAAGTATTTTCCATTTAATGTATCAAGCTGCCATTGTACACGGGAAAAATTCATACGCCAAATGGTTCCACTTGCCGGATGATGACCGCTATTCATCTGAACCGAACTGAAAGGTACGGCTAATTCTATGCTCCAGCCTTTGTCTTTATCCGCAGGATTATTTAATGTTCCATCTAAATAAACCGCTTTTTGCAATCCTTTTATATCCCAATTGGTTAAGCCCATTCCTCCGTTGCGATAAGGTTTAGGCATAAATAAATCCCACACAGTTCCATAAGCATTTATCTGGAATTCAAAATAGTCGTAAGTTTTTCCACCAGGAGCAATAAACATTTCAAATGCATTATCCTGGAAAACTGACTCGTCGTGTTTAGTGATTGAGGCCCACAAATCCGGCTCGCTAAACTTTGCATACACGTATAAGAAATCCTTATCCCATAGCATTTTGCATTTAGCCTCTTGCTTTGAATTAATTTTTCTGCCGGTGGCGATATCTGTAAATGCCGGTGTCCACGGCGCTTTGCTCCAATCCTTTTCATCATCTTTTCCATCAATAACCATCTTTTCGGTTGTTTTCAAAACTGTATACTGCAAAGGAATTTGCAAAAGCCTGTTATAATCAAAATCGGTGCCTTGCGCGTAAACTGCTCCGTAAAACAATGAAACGATTACAAGAAAAATTGCAGACAAATTTTTTACCATTCCCATTTTTTTATTTCTTTCTTTACTTTCAAAGAACTAATATCCTCTATCTTATTTACTACTCAATTCCTTCCGTGTTTTTAAAACATCTTCAGTAGAAACAGCACTTGCATTATTATTAAAATTCTGTCGGATATACGTTACTATTTCCGCTATAGTTCCGTCTGACAAAAGATGAAGCCGCGGCATTTTATTATTATACATTTTTCCTTTTACGTGCAATTCGCCTTCAAGCCCATTCAGTATGATACTAATTGGAACCATTTTATTGCCTGTGACCCATTCAGATCCACTTAAAGGGGGAAAACGGTCATTGCCCATTCCGTCCCGTTGGTGGCAAACCCCGCAATAGGTATTGTATAATCTCCCACCTGCATTTACATTTCCTTTATCAAGATTATCTGCGATTTCATCGGGTATTTTAATATTGGTTGCCTTCTTTTTTATTGTTGCCATTTCGGCTAATTGCGCCTCTCCGAATTTAGCTTTATTTCCTTTATACATCACACGCCATATCTTACCTTTTTCTGAATCGGAAATGTATAACGAACCGTCAGGCCCTATTGCCAAACCCATGGGTCTGTACATGGCATCACTGGTATTCACGACAGTATCTACTCCTGCAAACCCGTTGGCAAAAACTTCCCAGGGGCCGGAAGGTTGGCCATTTTTAAATGGAACAAAACAAACGAAGTAACCGGATTGCGGATAAGGCGCGCTGCTGGTAGATCCGTGAAAGGCAATGAAAGCGCCATCTTTATAATGTTCAGGAAACTGACTGCCGCGATAAAACAATAAATCATTAGGCGCAAAATGGCCGGGGAAACCTACAATTGGCTGTGTATATTCAGAACCTTTTCCTTCCTTCTTTCCATCACCTCCGTATTCGGGATTGAGAAATAATTTTCCTTTTATGTGGTCATAATAATAATAAGGCCAGCCTGCATCAGATCCATCTTTTAATAACAGGAATTCTTCCGAAGGAAGCACCGCCCCTTCCCATTCGGAAAAATATTCAGGCCAGGTTGAATGCAAGTAATCCCGCCCGTGCATAATGGTGTATAAATTATTGGTTTTATCATTCCATTCAAGGGCTACAATACTTCGGAGCCCTGTGGCAAATTTTTTTCCATCTTTTTGAAATTGATTTGGCTTGTTGGCATCGAATTTCCAAATACCCCCTCTTAGTTCGAGAATAGGGCAAGGATCCATGCCGGGCGAAAAAGGAGTCCGGTCTTCAAACTGGCAACAATCGGATGGCGCTCCAAATGGAATATACATATTTCCTTTATCGTCAAAAGCGATTGGTTTGGTATCATGCTGGCGCGGAGGTTGTGTATCTGTCAACATCAGTTCTATTTTACTATCGGGAACCAATTTGCCGGTCGTTAATTTTTGCCGGTAAACCTGTGTTACAGAGCTGAACCATAAATAACCGTTGTGAATTCTCATTTCTGTACCATAACCGCCACTTTTATCAGGATAATTGCCGAAGTACGCAATTGTATCGGCCTTGCCATCGTTGTTCAAATCTCTCAAAACTGCATTTCCCCTTTCTGAATAGGGAAACCTTAATTTCACATACACATCACCGTTATCCCCAACAGCAATGTGCCTTGCAGCGCCTTTTATACTGTCTGTCACTACTACCGCTTCGAACCCACCAGGTAATATAAGGCCGCCGTTGTTGGTATCGCCTGGGGGAAGGCCATGCCTTCTGCATTGTATGAGGCTTATGGTCAATAAGCAGTAAAGAAGAAAGTGCAAGCCACGTAATCTCATAAAAAGTGTGTTTACAATAAAATGAGCTGACAGAATCAATTTTTATTACCAATTAAAAAGAACCGAAAAAACTTTGTTTACTATACTGAAGCCTTTAAAAATTCTTCCTGAATCCTTTTGGCCACTATCTTATGCTCTCCTTTTTTCAACATAAATACTGTAAGACTGATACTATTATCCGGCTCTCCCCATGAGATCACTTCTATAGAAGGATCTCCGTTTCGCAACTTTTCTCCTAAATCTTTCCGGGTGGTTTTAATAATATTTTTATCCCAACTGATCGTCAGCTTCGGCGTATGATTGGCAATGGGTGGAACAGTTATTTCTGTGGTAATACCGTTAATTTTTTTGACAGCATCGTTGATAAACCCGATATTATCTTCCCACATTTTCCATTCTTTATCATGGTCCTGGTTAATATATTTATCCAATGCGGCATACATCCCCAAAATTTCTTCTTTATTCACCTTCATTCCGCGGCCAATGGTGACTCCGTTGGGAGAATTATTTAGCAGCGCCCCGGCAATGATATCTTTTTTGCCCATTAGTATTCCTGTGCTTTGCGGGCCACGTATGGCTTTTCCTCCGGAGAGCGCAACGAAACTAAAACCCATATCATTGTACTTCCATAAATTGGACACCGGCGGCACATCTGCTGCAATATCAATGGTAGCCGGAAGATGGTGTTTGTTGGCTAATTGCAACCATTCTTCGTGCATAATTTTTCCTTCCTGTGCATTGCAATTTAGAAAATGCATTGAAGCAGTTTTTTCATTGACAGATCTTTCCACATCCTCTGCTGTTTCTACCGGGATCAGAGTCACACCTGTGTTATGCAGCGCTTGTTCGTAGCCATCAAAATGGCCTTTCTGCAATAATACTTCTGATTTCATGCCGGCTTCCTGCAAGCGATGCGGTAATCTTTTTATCTTTTCTGGGTCTGTGCCTGTCAGGATTCCAGCCATCCCCAGGGTTAAGGCAGAAAAAGCACCCGCTGTAACCATTGCCCCTTCTGCATGTACCATTTGGGCAATCTTTTCTCCCACTTTATCCTGCACTTCATTCAGCATACAAAATTCTTTGGAGCTTTGACTGATCGCGTCCATTACTTCCTCGTGCATCAGTGAAGCGCTCATAGTAGTATATGTTCCGGCAGCATTTATAAAAGTTCGAATGCCCAATTCTTTCACCAGGTTCCGCTTGTTACCTGGCTTTGTTGAGGCGCCTGCAATTATTTCACCGGGAAGAACGCTTCCTATAAAACCTCCTCCTATTGGAAGAAGGGTTATTCCTTTAATAAGATCTCTGCGTTTCATTTCTATTTATTTTATTACTTAGATAATAAATTTTTCATCACAGTTTTTTCATTTTCCACTCTCTACCGGGTACGCCTACACGAAAACTTTCCAGGTTTCCCCTGTCCATTAATGTTACGTACACCGTGCATCCATCCTTCCCTCCAAATGCTACATTGGTGGGCCTTTTGCCGGTTAATTCAATTTCCCGTAATAGTTTGCCGGTAGGAGAAACTTTGGCAATCACCCCTTTTCCAAAACGTGCCACATATAAGTTTCCATTTGCATCGCAACGCATGCCATCAGTACCAAAATCAGGAAATTCAATCAGTAATTTTTTATAGCTTAATTCTCCGTTTGCTGATAAATCATAAGAAAAAACATCTCTTCCGGCTCCTACATATAACTTCTTTTCGTCCGGGCTAACTTCTATCCCATTTGCTGCGGCTGGCAAACTATCCAATAAGATAACATGACCATCCGTGTCAATCCTCCACACACGGCCTGTTTGTGCTTTAAAATTTGGATCGCTGGCATAAACCCTGTCTTTGCTGTCAATTGCGAGATCATTAGGTTGCGTCATCCTTGATTCATGCGCATACACACTGATATTTTTTGTTTTCATATCCACCTTAAGAACGTTGTGCATTTTATAGTCTGCAATTAACATGTTACCGTGGCTGTCAAACCGGATTCCATTTCCAATACTGCTGTCAGGAAGTTCTACAAAAAGGAAGGGTTCGCCGGGTGGCGTAATTATTCCAATAGTGCCTTGCCTGGAAAAATTCACCGCATACACATTGCCGGATCTATCTACTGCAGGCCCTTCCACGCCATTAGTGAAACTGTTTGGAAGGGTGAATTCTGACGATATAAATAAGTTTTTTCCGGAATGATTTCTTGTTGAAACGCAAGACGCTCCGTAAAGCAATAGTGCAACCATTGCGGGAAAAAAAAGAATAACCAGTGAACTTTTTTTCTTTTGTGATTTCATTGAAAGGCTATTACAGTTTGGATTCAGGTACTCAATATTTCTTAATGAAAATAATTTATAAATAAAACCAAGAAAACTAGGCCAACGCCAGTTTTCAATCGGGAGAAGCATTATAAAACCAATGGTATCTTGATTTTATAGTGTACAGATTTTAAATAATTACAGTTATCCTTTCTACCATCAAAAGAATGGTTGCAACAATTCTTTTGATGCGTCTTCCAACCTTAAAAATAGTTTGAAAAACCGCTTAGTAAATGTAAACCTTTTATGATTTTAAAAATGTCCTGCCTGGAAAAGAAATTTCTCATTTCTGAAATAGCAGTAAGGCAATAAATAAAAAGAAATCTTATTTTAGGTAGCAAGGTGAATACTGTTTTAAAGATTCGTTGCCGGATTTTGTATTATATTTTAATAAGGAGTCTTGCCGCACAATTCGTTAAATGAAAATAGAGGAAATTTATTGGTTCACTGTAGTATTCGCAGATGATCGTGGGGCAAGCAGGGTGGATACTATGATCTTTTCCTGTAATTTAAAACCGCCCATCCGTTAAAGAAAATGGCGAAGCCAATTACAGCAAATATTTGTTTTTTTATATCGGCTACGCCACTTCCCTTTAAGATTACCATTCTCATTACTTCGATAAAATAAGTGACCGGATTAAACCAGGTGACTACCTGTGCCCAGTGCGGCATGCTTTCAACAGGTGTGAATAAGCCACTCATCAAATTAAAGATCATAATTACAAAAAAAGCTACCAGGAACGACTGTTGTTGCGTGTGAGCATAGGTGGACATCAGTAAGCCGAGGCCCAGGATTGCCAATAAATAAATGGCAGAAAAAAGATAAATCGTCGCGTAATGGCCGAGCGGAATGATCCCATACACCAAATAGGCAATGATGAGGCCTGCTGTCAATACCACCAATGCCAATATCCAGAAAGGAATTAATTTGCCCAGGATAAAATAGGTTTTTTTAATAGGGCTCACGTTGATCTGTTCTATAGTCCCCAATTCTTTTTCCTTTACGATATTGAGTGCCGCAAAATTAGAACCGATGATTGTGATCAACATTACAAGAATGCCGGGAACCATAAAATAAGGATAGTCCATATTAGGATTGTACCAATCAGAATATTCAACATCAATAACGGGTTGCGGATCAAAACGCGGAAATTGAATCCATTGCATCCTTACTGTTTGATTATAATTCTGTATGATCTGTTGAATATAGGCTGAGCCAAGCCCGGCTTTAATTCCGTTGATCGCATTGGCAGCAATAAATAAATTGGCCTTGCTGTCTTTTACCAGATCTTTTTGAAAATGATCAGGAATTTCCAGGATAATATCTGATTTATCCAGTTCAACAGAATGTAAGGCTTGTGGAAAGGTAGCGCTGTAATCTTTTAACCTGAAGTATCCGGAAGAAACTATTTTGTTGATTAATATTTGTGAATATTGTGAATGGTCATGATCAACCACAGCCAGGTTAATATTTTTTATTTGATAATTTGCTGCCAATGGCAATATGAGTAGCTGGGCGATAGGCGCAATAAACAATACCCTGAAAATAGAAGGATCGCGGAATATTTGCCGGAATTCTTTTTGCAATAAAAATTTAAGTACTCTCATGCCAGCCTGATTTTAAAATTTCTGATACTAATGCCTAATAACACTAAGGTCATTACTACCAGGATCAATGTTTCTTTCCACACTGCCCAGAAACCCAATCCTTTTATCATTACAGATTCCACAATGATATAATACCACTTTGCCGGAACGATATTTGAAATTAACTGCAAGGGCCAGGGCATGCTTTCAATAGGAAATAAAAAACCGCTGAATAATAAAGTGGGCAAAAACAAACTCAGCAACGATGTAAACATAGCAGACTGCTGTGTGGAAGCCGTAGTTGAAATTAAGATGCCGATGGCCAGCGCAGTGATGGTAAACAAAATACTTTCCATTACCAATAAGGCCAGGCTGCCATTTATAGGTACACCAAGAACATATACACTAAGCAAAAGAATGCAGGCTATATTAAATATGGATACGGCGAGATAAGGAATGGTCTTGGCGATAATTATCCGGAAAGGTTTTAAGGGAGAAACCAATATCACTTCCATAGTGCCCAATTCTTTTTCTCTTACAATAGCAATTGAGGTCATCATGGCGCACACCAGCATGAGCACTAAAGCCATTACACCCGGCACGAAGCTGTAAGATGATTTTAATTCCGGGTTGTAAAGCATGCGTAAGTTTGTTTTTATCGTGTAAGGAAGGTCTTTATTTTGATTCAGAGACTGCTGGTAATCATGAATGATCGCAGTGGCATAATAAGTGAGAGTGTTAGCTGTATTGGGATCGGAAGCATCTGCAATCAATTGTATTTGTGCATAATTCTTATGCAGCAGATGGTACTGGAAATTTTGCGGAAAAACAACTGCAAGCCTTATTATTCCCTCACGGAATGTGGCGCCTATTTCGTCATACGAATGAAGATCTTTTACAATTTTAAAATAACGGCTCGCATTAATTTCATTAATAATAGTGGTGGTTGCTGCATCATTTGACTGATTAAAAACAGCAATTTTAGCATTCTTCACTTCATTGGTCAAAGCAAATCCATACAAAATAATCTGCACTATAGGCATCCATACCAGGATAAACAAAGTCCGCCTGTCTCTCCAGATATGGAGCCATTCTTTCTTTACAAAAATGAAAAATTGGTTCATGGTTTTTTAACTTTCAGCCGTTAGCTATAGCCTTCTAAGCAAATATTTTAATGTCCTGAACTAACGGCTATCAGCTACCATCTATTCACTCCTAACCGCCTTCCTCGCCAAATGCAAAAACACTTCATCCATTGATTTTGCAGAATAATTTTTCTGTAAATTTGCCGGTGAATCCAGTGCCTCAATTCTGCCATCAACCATAATGGATACACGATTACAATATTCTGCTTCGTCCATATAATGAGTGGTTACAAAAATAGTGATACCCCTTGCCGATGCTTCATAGATCAATGTCCAGAATTCCCGCCGCGTTATCGGGTCAACACCCCCTGTGGGCTCATCCAGAAAAACAATTGCCGGATCATGAACAATAGCAATAGAAAAAGCCAATTTTTGTTTCCATCCCAGCGGTAACGATCTTACCAATGTTTTTTCTTCTCCTTCAAGGTGAAGTTGCTTCACTAATAATTGAATTTTCTCCTTTATTTCTTTATCTGCTAATCCATATATACCTGCATAAAAACGAATATTTTCCTTTATCGTCAGATCTTCATACAAAGAAAATTTCTGGCTCATGTAGCCAATATTTTTTTTAATCAGTTCATTTTGTTTATATACATCATAACCCGCTACAGTAGCTTCTCCTGACGTAGGTAAAGATAATCCGCACAACATACGCATTGCCGTAGTTTTGCCTGCACCGTTGGCACCAAGAAATCCGAAAATCTCTCCCCGCTGAACTTTAAAAGATATTTTATCAACAGCAGTAAAATCCCCAAATTTTTTGGTGAGTTCGTTTGCGGTGATCACTTTGTCATCTTTCATCTTACTAATTAATTTTGTGCTAACGGCTAATAGGTATCAGTTGTCAGCTATCAGCTATCAGCCATTAATGCCATAAAACAATCTTCAATGCCCGGTTGAATAGCGCGTATTTCAACACCCGAAAAATTTCCTTTGGCTGAAATGTTTTCAAGATCCTCTTTATTATTTTTTTCTGATTTAAAAACCACATGATGATATTGCCCGAATGAATAGCAACTCTCTACCCGCGGATCTTTTTTAATTGCATTCATCAACGCAAACATCTCGTCGCTTTTGATGGCCCACAAAGGCTTTTTAAATTCTTTGGTGATTCCTTCGGGAGTATTAACAGAAAGTATTTTTCCTTTTTGGATCAATGCCACTCTATCACATAAATTGGCTTCATCCATATAAGCGGTTGAAACCAGGATGGTAATTTCCTGCTCTTTAAGTCGATGTAGCATTTCCCAGAACTCTTTTCTTGAGACTGCATCTACGCCGGTAGTTGGCTCATCCAAAAACAATACAGATGGTTTATGTATCAAAGCACAACTGAGCGCCAGCTTTTGTTTCATACCGCCGGACAACTGGCCCGCTTTCCGGTTTTTAAAAGGCTCTATCTGCTGATAAATATCTTTGATCAGGTCATAATTTTTTTGGATGGTAGTTCCGAAAATGGTTGCGAAAAATTCAAGATTTTCCTGTACGGATAGATCCTGGTACAAAGAAAATTTTCCCGGCATATAACCCACGCGATTTCGAATTTGTTTATAATCTTTTACCACGTCAAAGCCATCCACTAATGCCTTGCCACTGTCTGCCAATAATAAAGTCGACAGGATCCGGAACAGAGAGGTTTTGCCCGCGCCATCCGGCCCGATTATTCCAAAGATTTCGCTTCTGTCCACAGAAAAGGAAATACCCTTCAATGCTTCTGCTTTCATTTTTTTAGAGCGGTAAGTTTTTATAATATTTTCAACAGATACCGGTTGCATTGTATTTAATTAAATTTTACTTGACCATACATCCCAATCTTAAGCAGGCCATCATTTTTTACATGAATCTTCACCGCATACACGAGATTGGCTCTTTCATCCTTTGTCTGAATCGTTTTTGGAGTGAATTCTGCTTTATCAGAAATCCATGTGATCACGCCCGGATATTCTTTAGAGCTGTTGGCGGTACTGTCCACAAACACTTTTACCGGTTGGTTTAATTTGATCTGAGCAAACTGGGTTCCTGTTACATATACTCTTAATGTAATTACGGAAAGGTCGCCTATAGAGTACAATGCCTTACCCGGAGTAGTGTATTCTCCTTCCATTGCATATTTGGTAAGTACTGTGCCGTTGATTGGATTTTTTATCAATGTGCGTTTCAACTGGTCTTCGATCAGGGCAACTGATTTTTTCAACGGCTTGGATTCGCTGAGAATACTTCTGTTTTGGGTTCCGGTCGCTGATTCCTGTACTTTAATCTGTTGCTCATTTACAGCAATTTGCTTTTGATATATTTTGATTTGGTTGTTAAGATCATCCAATTGTTTTTGGGTGGCCGCATCCGCCTTTATTAAACGTTCGGTTCTTTCCTTTTCATGAACAGCATGTTCCATCTGCACTTTTAATACGGATATCTGGTCTTGTAAAAGTTTTACCTGTGGTGCTACATTGGTGGTCTTCTCCTGCAGGGCGCTGATATTCGCTTCGATCTGCTCTTTTTGTAGCGACAGCGGTATAGAATCAATAAATCCAACGATGCTGTCTTTTGCCAAAACAGAACCTTCCCTAATGTCGAGGGCTTTTATTTGCCCTGCCACTTCTGAAGAAACCACTACTTCATCTGCTTCAAATGTTCCTGAAGCATCAAAATCGGGCTTATTGTTATCGCATGCGAAAAGCACCAGGCTCATCAGGCCAACGTACAAGAGGATCCGAATTTTCATTTTATATTACTTTAAAATTTGTATTATTTTTTGATATTTCCTACAATATTCTGATAACTATATTGCGCCTGCAACAACTGCATTTCATGAAGAATCCTGCTTTGCCTTGCCTGGTCTTCTGCATTTACCTGGCTGATGTAATCATGCGCGCTGAGCACTCCATTTTCCAGTTGGGCAAGGGCTGCTTTCTTTACCGAGGCTCTCAGGCCAATGATTGCATTGTCCTTTTCAAGGAGGCTGTCATATTTTTGAACATTGCGATTCTGCTGCATTTGCGAAATTTTTGTATTAAAAAGAAAAGTTTCTTTTTGTATATCGAGTGAATTTTTATTGATATCCAGTAAATGCTGATTGTTTTTTAAAGAATAGAGGCTTCCGAAATTCCAGCTTAATCGCACTCCGCCCATATAATACCATTCAAAATGGTTACTCAAAAAATTAAGCCCGGGTCGGCCATATCCACCCTGGACAAAAAAACTTACCCTCGGTTTTAACTGATCCTGGAGCAACTTTTCCTGCAGGTCGAAAATTTTTTTCTGATATTCAAAAGCCAGTAATTCAGGCCGGGTAATATTGCCCGCCAATACAGGCGCAGCAGGCTTTTCAAGGATAGTGCTGTCACTAAGCGGGGAATTAATGAAAAGGCCAAGCATATCTAAATATGATTTCTTCGCAGCCAGAAATTCAACTTTTGATTGCTGCACCTGCAGAAGCTGCGCCGACAATTCATCAACACTGCTTCTGTAAGCCACGCCATTGGTCACCAAAGCTTTTGCCTTTTCAATTCCGTTTTGTATATCCTGTTGCAATAAATCGTTTTGCTTTAATTGTTCATCTATCAACAGCGCACCAAAAAAAAGCTGGTTGACACGGTCGTATAATGCGTATAATTCTACTTCAAGGTTTTGTTGTTGAACCTCTTCACTGGCTTTTGCAGTTTCCTTTTTATTTTTAATGACACCTCCATCATAAATCACCTGGTCTGCCTGCGCATACAATTTATATTGATCCCGGCTGAACTCGGGAATTGCAAAACCCGGAACCTGGAATGGAAAGCTGGTTACTGTTGATTGATACGTCGCCTGCCCGTTTACAGAAAATACCGGCAAGTATCCTTTTGCCGCATTTGAAACTGAATAGTCTTTTGTCTTAGCAATTAAATCTCTTTGCTGAACCAGTGGATAATTTTTTCTTGCCAGTTGGTACGCTTCTTCGATGGACAGCGTTTGCGGTTGTGCATGCAATTGCGAACCTGTTGGCAGGATGACAAGGATAATCAGATTCAAAAAGAATATACTTCTTAACCAAATGGATAATTTATACATGTAAAGAGTCATTTTTTTATTGAATCAATAATAAATTTTGGGATTTCTTTTTTTCTTTGATTCATCACATTCCGGAACTGCATTTCATCCAGCCCCATTGTAAACTGGATCATCGGCTTTCCGACAAAAGGAAAAATAGACATAGAGATCAGGTTGATGAGCAAATGCAAAGGGCTTATTTTTTTTATAGTTCCTTTCTTCACTTCTTTTTCTATCTGCTCAAGAAATTTCTGAGGTTTTGGAAAACTCTTTTCGTCAAAGAATTTTTGCAAAAAATTTTCAGGATCCTTGCTGATCTCATTCAATACAAACAAAGGCAGGTAAGGGTTCTCCGACATAATAGTGATATATTCCTCACTGAAATTTTCAATCTTATCAAATAAGGAAGCATCCGATTCAAAAATGGAATTGATCTTTGGAAACAACTTTTGTGCGGCTTCCATAAAAACTACTTCGAACAACTTTTCTTTATTCCTGAAATAATAATGGAGTAATGCCTTATTGATCCCGGCCTCATCAGCAATATCCTGCATACGGGCGCCTGCCATTCCATTTGATACAAAAACTTTTTTTGCTGCCGCGAGAATTTTTTCTTCTGTAGATTTTTCTTTAACCATATGATTTAACTAACTGGTTAACAAAAGTAGAAAAACTTTTTTATTAATCATAAATATTTTGATCAGGATTTAAAATGAACAGGTGTCCTTAATTCCGGTGAAATAAAAAAGAGAATTATTTATTGGTTTACTTCCATTTTTTATAAAATAAGAAGGACTTTTCCTTTTATGACCGGGCCATTATTTTTTAGATCAATGAGGTATACGTAGATGCCGGCATTTTGCAACTCGCCTTTAAATTTTCCATCCCATGAAATATTCTGTCCGTTGTTATCAAAAATCTTTTGCCCCAGCCTGTTAAAAACTTTCACTTCGGCGCCGGGATAGGCTTTTAGTGTTTCAATGAACCATGTGTCGTTGATTCCGTCTCCATTGGGCGAAAAAGCATTGGGAACATACAATTGCTGGTAGACCTTTACTAACACGCTGTCTCTCGCTGTCTCACAACCCTTTCCTGAAAAAACATTCAACACATAAATTTGTGAAGCCAAGGGATTAACAACAGGTGTGAGAGATGCATTTGTGGTGATGTTATTTCCGGGTGTCCATAAATACGTTATATCTGTCCCTTCGGCTACACCTTCGAGATTTGTGGATTGGCCCCTGATAATTACTTTGTCAGGGCCTGCATTTGCAGAAGGATTGATATTTACCGTAACCAAAACAGAATCGTAAACCCTGCAATCAACATTGGCAACCTGGAGTACATATAATGTGGTATGAGATGGCGATGCTACCGGATCAGCAATCTGCGAATTGGAAAGTTCTGATTGCGGAAACCATTGATAAGAAGTAATATTGTTTCCGGTGCTTTTCAATTTCACCGAATTGCCCTGGCAAATTTCCTGATCATTTCCTGCACTGATTTCCGGGCGGCTATACAGCGAAGCAACGGAAGAATCCTTGCTGGTACAGCCTTTAGCAGAAGTTCCGGTTACATAATATTTGCCATTATTGGCAGCCGTGCTAATTGAGATGAAAGGATTTTGTTCATTACTGGAAAATCCTGCAGGCCCTTTCCACATAAATTGTACTGCATCATGGGCAATCAGGAATAGAGAATCTCCTAAGCAATGGCCTATTGTTGAGGCATTTATAACCGGGAATGTATTTACACTTATTGAAACCAAATTTGAATAAATGGAGCAGGAGGAAACATCTTTATTTTGTCTTTGCGAAACGGCTAACCTGTATAAATATTTTCCGGCCGAAGCGGTTGCAGGTCTTTCATAAATAAGATGGGTAGCTCCGTCGATATTGGCGAAGGTTACGCCTCCGTCCAGGCTTTCCTGCCACTGATACACCGGATCAGAATACCCGGGCGAAACCTCTGCATGAATCGTAAATACAGAAGTGTCTCCTGTACAAACATCAACGGAATCCGATAATCCGTTTATACCTGCAGAAACCAGCGGCCCACAAGCCCTGAAGGTTATATCATCTAATAATAAATCGTTTCCGCATCCACCCGGCGCATTGTTGGTCATTCTTAAAACCACTGAGTTGATCTCTGTGGTGGTAGAAAAAAAGAATCCATATTGTTTCCATCCCAAATTCATTGGAATATCACCGGTGGAATAAGTTTGAAGAACCTGTCCGGTTGGTGTTTCTATGTTAAAAGTAATATTGGGTTTTATTCCATTGCCGAAGCAGGCATAAGATTCGAGCAGGTTATATATCCACGCAGCAAATTCATAAGTAGTATTGGGACAAAGTCCATCCACTTTTTTTACAAAGAAATCTCCCGGAGTGTAGGAGGCATTCACCACCATCATATAGCCATTAGGATCGCCCGTGTGATCAGTGGTTGAGTGCCATGTATTATTAAAACAACTGGTGATGTTATTGGCAATCGTATAATTTCCATCATTGGGACAACCATTGGGCACGTAGGAATAATTAGTAGTGGAACCGATCGAAGGACCCGGATTGTTTCCTGAGCCGAAAGTGATATTTACCACAGGATCTCCAAGACTTCCTTCACAAAGTTGTGCAGACAATTCTGAAGAAAAGATCAACAGAATTATTAAAGAATAGAATGAAATTGTAAAATTCTTTCTCATTAAAATTGGGGACTATTTATTTTCTCCTTTTAGTAAATAAAAGCAAATATAGTGTGGGACAAAATAGCCTTCTTTATTTTTTGATGAATACAGTGGGCTAAGGAATAATCTGAATTTTCATTTAAGAATGCCTGGATTAATTAAGAAAACCTGTTTGCTTTTTCCATGGCCAGCAGCGGGGAAATTATTTTAAATTAAATGAAGAAAAGCATTTGCCAGTGAATTAATAAAAAGTGAGGATTTATATTGTATATCTTGTGCATAACGGTCACGTATAAACGAAAATGCATCTCTAATCTTCATTCTCTGCTTCGTTCTGCTGCTGAATCAATTCTTTTACTTTTTCAATTTTGGTATCAACGCCATTCAAAATATCGCGCCAGTCCGGGCCCACAAAAACATCAGGCATTACTCCCGTTCCTTTCACCGGAATATGTTGGTATTGCACCAACCGGAAAAAAGGCAACCTCACTCTTAGCTTTGTATTGGGTAAGGTAATATCAGGAATCATAATTCCGGAATTGCCATACCAGCCTCCGCCGGTTTCCTCGCCCACCAGCTTGATGTTATCCTGGCCTTTTAAGGCACTGCAAAAAATGGATGATGCAGAAAAAGTAAGGCCGTTGGTGAGAATATAAACATTGCCGTTGAAATGGTTTCTGTGCTTTGGTTTAAATGTATGCCGCTCCCAATAGCCGAAATGATATTTGTCGTCTTTCTCTTTATGAGTAACAAAAAATAATCCGATATTATTTAAAAGACCTTTTGAAATATAACGGGTATAGGGTGCCAGATTCTTGCTGATGGCCACAGCCGTATCTGCCACTTTAAAAGGAGTATTGCGCAGGAATTTGGTCAGAAAAACAGAATTGATAATATCTCCGCCCCCATTAATCCTCAGGTCAATGACAAGATTTTTTGCCTGACTTTTTCTTAATTCGCGAAATGAACGCCGAAAAAAACTTTTCAGGTGACCTTTTGAAAAACCGTTCACAGTCATCAGGGTAAAGGAAGAATCAAATTCTAAAGAACGAACGCGCTCCATTTTTTCCTGCCGGGTATATCTTACCTTATCTCTTTTCTTGAGCGCTCTTTTTTTTCGGAGCGTATCTGCGCCCGGATCAAAATAAGGAATGACAGCGTTTTTAGGTTTGCCGGAACTGTCAGTGTAGCTGACCAGGTAACTTTTATACAATCCAAAAATGTTCCGGTGATAATAGGGAAAATCAGCGCTTAGCCGTATGTAATTGATATTTTGGGAATAGCCGTCTTCTACCAGGAAATGGAACATGTAATTGATCATTTCCCGGTTATTGATGCCGTTGATGGAAGAAATAAATGCCCCGTTTTTTATCAGTTTATTTTGGTAATTAAGATTGCCCACCACCATCATGGTATCTTTCCATACTTTCAGATAAAGAGGAAAAGAAGGAATGATTTTGTTTTTTATAAAATGATTCCACCCTTTGCTCATGTTGAAACTGGTATGGCCGCAATGGATTGCAGAAGTAAGTGGCGCTATGATCTTCCACCCGAATTGCAGCTCTGTCATCGAATCCTGGATGGCATTGTATCCCGCATTAAAATAATAATCCATGCTGTCTTTGGATGTGTACCAATAAAGCGAAGGATGTTTTTTTTCTAAAACATTCCGTAACAAAGTGTAGTCTTGTTGCAGCTCTTGCTTTGAATATTTTTTGTTTGGATTGTAATTTCTGGAGGCGGAACAGGAAAATAAAAAGGGAAGAATAAGCAAAAGATAATGTCGCCTCATGATGAATAATCCTGTAAAAGTGTTACGATAATTTTGATTTAAATGTTGAATTTATTTCAGCGCATTCCATCCCTGGGCAGTAATGGGATACGTGTTTCCTCCTTTTGTAATAATAACAGATCCCTTTTCCTTTTCAGTAATATAACCGACAATACTGATGTTGGGATTTTCGGAGATCTTATCAAAATCTTTTTGATCTACGGTAAAAAGCAATTCATAATCTTCGCCGCCGCTTAAGGCGCAGGCGGTAGGATCCAATTCGAGTTTATAGGCAAATTGACGCGCCATTTCATTTACCGGAATTTTTTCTTCATATAAAACGCAACCCGCTTCGCTCTTTTTGCAAATGTGCAAAATTTCGCTGCTGAGGCCGTCGCTGATGTCGATCATGGAAGTGGGCTGAATTTCTTTTTCTGCAAAAAATTCGATGATATCCCTTCTCGCCTCGGGTTTTAAAATTCTTCCTACAATATAATCCT